>JBNLCS010000839.1:0-3752 GCA_050303935.1 Bacteroidales bacterium | reverse complement strand
AACATACGCATTTCTTTCGATTAGATCGTTCCATACCCGTGTTTTTCCATACGGCATTAATCCATATAAAGCAACTGGCAGGCCATTATTTTCTTCTTTTTGCTCTAACTTTTTTGTAATAAATTCTAAAATCTCATCTTTTAACCTTTGAAAAATTTCGATAGCCGATACATGTCCCCACACTGGTGAGAATAAAGCATGCCAATGTAAGGGTTCCAATCCCAAATTTAAAGGGCCGTGATTTTTCCGAATGTTAAATATCTCCTGATAGATATGTTTTGCTGCAACAGAGTTATAATAAGCTTGTCTTATTCTGTTAATCCTTTGGTCAATATGAATATTATTCTTTTCACATAATATTTCGTAAATATTTTTTAATTGACCTGCTAAATACTTTAGAGACTTTTCATTTTCATAACCAGGTATATCTATATGGTGGTGGGAAATGTCCATTTTGTTTGTTAGTTCTCCCATCATATGGCCAATCCCTTCGCAAAAAGCCGACGAGCTCAATGCTATATCGGGTATTGGTAAAATCTCATCTACAACTGAACCTTTTAGAGTGTTTATAAAACTGCATCGCGGCACAGGTGCTGAACCTTTATTTGTTAGCTCTATGACATTTGAATGGGATGCAACCAGACTTGAAAACATTTCCCAGTTAAAGGGAACAAAATCTGCTGCCCAACAAAGTTCAGTAGGTATTAATAATGAGTTTGCTGCAATTTTAACGTCAGGATTATAAGCAAGCCTGGTAACATAAGCTCTTTTTGCTGCTAAACTCTTCGTTGCGTTAAAAATAAACGGAGATGCAGAAATAAGCGTTTCCCCTTTTTGATTTGGACTTCTTAAAAACTTTTTAAAATTAAGATAAGACCCTGTCCTGCTTTTGTTTCGATCAATATGTTCTTCTTTTTTCATGGAATATTGTATTAATTAATAAATGAATATTCATCTGTTATAATCTGTTTTTCAATAGTCAGACCTGCCTATCGGCAGACAGGTGGAACTTACCATTGCAAATAATCATGTTCATGTATGAGATAATGATAATTAGCTCATAAACGTTTCATTTAATAATAAAAAGTAATAAAGGTTTTTAGCAGGTTTTAAGTATAATGTTCTTTGGATAAGATTAATTTTCTACATACAATAATTCTGATTTGATGGGCGGTTTTTGTTCAATGTTATTCTCAAAATACGGTTTATTTGATATGGTATCTTTTTTAACATTTACTTTATTTATTTTAAAGAATGATAATGACTCATCTATTTCATTGGCCAACTGGGCCAGCGATTCTGAATTTGTATTTAATTCTTCAGACGCATGTGATATTTCCTGGGCAATTTGACTAAACTCACTTACAGCCTGTGTAATTTGTTCAGCACCTGAGCTTTGTTCAAGGCTTGAAGCTGTAACTTCCTGAATGAGGTGGGCAGTTTTTTCAATGTCAGGAACAATCTCTGATAATTTATTTCCCGATTCCTGGGCCAATCCAACCCCTTCCTTCGATAGTTTGTCTATTTCATCAGCAGCAAGTTTACTTTTTTCAGCAAGCTTTCTCACTTCGGCAGCAACTACCGCAAATCCCCTTCCGTATTCACCAGCCCTGGCAGCCTCAACTGCTGCATTTAGTGCCAGTAAATTCGTTTGAAATGCAATATCGTTTACAATTTGAATTTTATTGGCTATGGTTTCCATAGATTCTTTCGTTGTAAGCACAAGTTCATTTCCCGAGATTATCTCTTTGGCTGATTTAATAGCAATTTTTTCAGTAACCTGGCTATTATCAGTATTTTGTCTGATAGTAGCAGAAATCTCCTCAACGGAAGCAGAGATTTCTTCTGATGATGTAGCCTGCTTTCCTGATCCTTCTCGTAAATTTATTGATGAATCTTTTAATGTTCTGCTTGTTTTAACCAATTCATTGGAATTTGTTTGAATTACCTGAATAACATTTTTCAGGTTTAAAACAAGTTTTGAAATGCTTGTACTTATTTTGCCTAACTCATCTTTTCTTTTCTGTATTTTTTCATTAAAAACAACACCCAAATCGCCCTCTGATAATCTAATAACTGTATTCGTAAGTTCGTCAAGAGGTTTTGTCAGGTCATCTTTCATAAATTTAAAAACCCCAATCAACATTAATATCGATACAGGAATGGCCCATGTCAAATGAATTATAGCTGTTGCCCCAATAAAAAATGCAAGATCAGCAATGATTGTAACAGCAATCATAACTACCGTTGAAACTTTGGCTACTATTGTCTTTCTAAAGATAGCTCTTAATAATATAATGCAAATTATTCCGGCAAGGGATATACCAATAAGTCCTAATGATAACGTCTTCGAATCCATACAGGTAAATTTTAGTTTTGTTACTTAAAAATAACAAGACGTTTTTAATAAATTGTTAAAATGGAGGTGATATCTCTCACCTTTCTTTGTTTTTTATGATCGAATTTTTTAATCCAAAAGGTATTCTTGTTTAAAGCCAATTGATTAATTAAAACTTTTATACTTCAGTATACAAAATTTAGTTTGATAAGTTTTCTTAATTTACGTACTATAAAAACTTAGCTATAGCCTTTTTTAGTACCAAACAAAATTTCCTTCTGTATTATTGAATATTTCATTAACTTTATTTAAAATCATATAATATCATGTTATGAGAAGCACGGCCTCTATAAAAAGAATGGTAATTTTTATGTTTTTTCTAAGTATTTCGTGGGTTTCTAACCCGCAAATGGTTAATATGGTAAAAAACATGATTAAACAATTTGAAAACATGCAGGCCGAAGTGTTTGAGAGTGATGAATTAATACCAGGAGCCAACGCCTTTCCCTTAAATGCAAAAATTGATAAACCCCTTTACAAGGTGTCTTTGGAGAATCCGGAAGATATGTTTTCAATAAATGATCTTAATAGCGGATTTGTTGAAATAGATGGTAAAGAGTATCCTCAAAATAATTTTTCACTTGAATATACGTATACATCCCTTCCGTACTTTCAATGTATCAATTCCTGGTATGAAAATATCTCAATTCACGATTTAAAAGGAAAAGACATGTTGCTTAAAGACAAGGAATTGGAAAAATATCGTGAAATAGGATTAATTGAAGATGAGTTTAATTATCCATATCCGGGAATGCATTCTGAAAAGTTTTGGCTAAACCGCGAACCCGAATGGGAAGAAAAACTGAAATTTACAGGTAAAATAATGCTGGAATATCCGGCAGAATACGATATAACAGTATTCACCAGATCAGATACTTCTGAATGGAAAACTGTTGGTGATGTAAAATGGAAATTGGTAGATATAGAAAAAAACATGGCTATTTTACTATTAAATGGAGACCGAAGAAAAGTTGAAGGTGTAAAAATTATTTTGTTAAACAAGGAAAACAAACCTTTTGGGTCAACGAGTTCGGTTTCGATTGATGCAGAGCTCTATAATACAAGTACCAAAAAAGTAAAAATATTAAGCGATGAAGAAATCCAGGCTTCCATTGATAAATTCAGTACAACCGGCATGATGGTAAAACAGGTTAGAAAAATTAAAGTTTACGGTAATATTGATAAAGTTATTTTGTTAAAAACTAAAGAGGTAGATATGCTTGAACAGGAATTTGAAGTTACCCTGGAAATGGGCTTTTAATGTGTTAATACGAAAAAAGAATATTTATAGTTGAACTGTAATACCCCATTCCAAAAAGGTTCATATGGTTCATGTAATGATAGAGCAAATAAA
>JBNLCS010000838.1:0-3824 GCA_050303935.1 Bacteroidales bacterium | reverse complement strand
GCTTTAAAATGCTGTTTGGCTATTTCCGTATTAACGTGGTTTGGTTTTGTTGCTTAAAAGGGCATTTTTTCATCATTTTCTAAAAGACTTCCCTTTTAATTCAATTATATTAAACATTTCTTTCATACGATCAATAATCCTTTCATCATAAAGTCCCTTAAAATCAGAAGGATATTTATTTGAGGTTACATGGGTTAACTTTCTGTATCTTGAATAAACATTATACCTAATACTTAGAAGCTGCTCCATCACATTAACCTCAGTACCGTAATATTTTATTATTTCGTTCCTGCTTGCAATATCATCAATATAGCATGTTATCGGATTATCAAAATTATGATTGTACTTTTCAAGAAATTCGACCCCGTTAACATTTACATTGTCAATAATTTCATGGCTAAAATGGTATTGAAACGAATTTGTACGTAATATTTTTCCAGTATAGGCCTTAAAAACTTTAAAAATTAAACTTTTACCTGTACCAACTGGCCCAATTAACATAATGCCTTTTTTTAAACTTCCATCAAATAAACCTGATCCGGTAAAATAATACAAAAGTTTTTGTATTGTTGATTTAATTTTTTCAGTTTCTATAAAACCAGGTTCAAAGTGTTTAAAAATATTAACAATTCCATTGTAATGCGTTTCATGGTCAATTTTAATCGATTTTATGATGTTAAAATTAGGTTCATTAAAAGTACCTTCAAATATTTCATTTATTCTTTTCATCAGTCAAAGCTTAATCGTTTTGGATCATTTTCAACCCCAGGGGTTATTGAATAGTTTGTTGTTTTTTTAGGGTTATTTGATTTCGGGTTATCATTTTTAATATCTTTATTTATCCAATTTCTTATGGCAGCTAACCAGTTTTTATACATTGCGCCTTTACTCTCAGAATAGTTTTTCGCTGATTCATGGTAATATTCCAAATCATATTGATGATATTTTTTATCAATTGATTTCTTGAAAAGTTCGAAATCGAAATAAGGCGAATTTTTAAAAAGATGATTTCCTGAATTTTTTTCAATTTTTTCATCTTCTTTACCATTACCTATACCATTACCTATACCATTACCTATACCTGTGGGGCTTTGAAGCCCCTTTGAAGCCCCTTCAATAAATTTTTTAACATCTTGAATATCAAATTTTTCTGAATATAATTTAAAACGTCTTAAAATTCCAATATGAGCTTTATTTTTTTCATTAAGAGGTAAATTTTTTTGATGTTTTAGAAAATTTTTAACAAAAACAGTTTCGAAATTATTATCAAAAACCAAGCCCCTTTGAAGCCCCTTCAAAGCCCCTTCAATTGTTTCTTTGGAGCTGTTCAAATCATTTGCCCACCGCCTTAAATTTATTTCAATAAATCCAGCAATATCGCAATTGTCGCATAAATACATAAATAATAACATTTGCAATTGTGATAATTCACAAAACCATGAATCAGTCCATTTTTCAGTATTGGTAAATCTATATGCCATAATGTCAAATAAAAAGCCGTTTATCAAGAGGTTCCGGCTCTATCAAAACGGCTTGTGAGTTTGCACCCAATATTTTTGATTACCGGAACTAATCTGTACAAATATACAAATTTCAATTAAATTCTAATATCATTTTTTCAAGCGATTCAAGTTTTGCCAGGTTTCTCATTTTAGCAAGCATAAAATACTCAAACTGCCAGTACAAATGAGAATGGCCATTGCTTACAACTGATTCAGATAAAGCATTGCTTATTTGCCTAATATTTTCATCAATTGTTAAAATTGTCAAGGTAACTGCATCAATCTTTGTTAGGATTGTTTTTTTCATTTGCCCTTTTTTCTTGAGTTTCGATGTTTTTTAATAGTTCTTGTTCGATATCCACATTGAAGTGAATTAGTAAATTATTACACGCTGAAATTAAATCGATAAGTTCCTGCTTTAAATCATCTGATAATTCAGGCGGATTATAAAAAGGCAATATCAAATATTTATTCGATTCTGATAAAACTTCTTCAAACTCTTCAGATATTTTTAATAGAAACTCATAAAAATGCGTTTTTTCATTTATCAATCCACGCTTAACAATTGCGTTGTAGTGGCGTTTAAGTAGTTTTATCATTAGAATCCTTCAATTTTTGATTGTTTAACTTTTTTGAATCTATATTTAACATCAGCTAAATTTAATACCGCTTGCTTATAATAGCTTTCCTTAAGTTCTATTCCTATTGCTTTTCTACCCATCGACACGGGGCTGTAAACCTCACTTCCTACACCCATAAACGGCGTTAAAACTATTTCATCAGGATTGGAGTATAGATAAACTAATCTATCAATAACATCTAATTGTAGAGGATGTACGTGTTTTTCATCTTCAGGATCCTTCGTATTCCTAAATGGCAAAACATTACCAATTCTTATATCATCCCAAACACTTGATGCGTATCTTTGCCAGGTCAAATGAGATAATTTATTTTCCCGTTGGTCTCCATCAAACGATATCCACTTTTTCCTAAAATCATAATAGTTACCATAAGTTTCTTCATGTGCTTTCAGGAAAGGTGTTTCACCAAAATAAGGAAAATCATTCAATCCGTTTTGGTGGGTTACTGGTATTTCATTTTCTCCTTTATTCTTAAATATCAATACATAATCAGGCATTGCAGTAAAACACTTAGTTGCATCTTCTACAATAAACTTATGCATTAGTGACTGCACCATTGTACGCATTCTTACTTTTAATGGTTCTTTCCAAATAGTAATCCGGTTGTGGTACATTAATCCATTCTTTTCATGCAATTTAATTACCTCTCCGGGAAAATCCCAAAGCTTACCAGTATAATCATGTATATCGGTAACATGAACTGCATTAATCCTACCCGGCTTTGTGATTCTTGCCATTTCTTTTATTAGAAATTCATATTGTTCTAAAAATTGTTCTTTTGATTCACAATTTGAAAAATCCCTTTCAGAACTTGAATAATTATAGAGCCCTGCAAATGGGGGGGAATATATGGATAAGTATACACTTTCATTTTTTAATGTAGATATTACTTCCATAGAGTCGCCGCAGTAAATTGAGAATTTGTCTGTATGCAATTGTTCTTTTACTTTCATGTTATAAAAAATTAGGCATTAATATTTCTTGATTAAATTCTTTTTGTTGAATATTATAAATTGAATTTATATTTGATGTTAAATTTTCAAACATCTCAATGGCCTTTTGTTTTTTTGCCATTAATGACTGTAAAACTCTTTCCTGACCATCAGATATAATTAAGTCAATGAAAACCTCTTTTTCCTGTCCAAAACGCCAAAATCTCCTTATTGATTGATAATACTGCTCATAGCTAAATGTGGGAAAAAATACAGAATGGTTACAATGCTGCCAATTTAGGCCAAATGATGTCATACTAGGTTTAGTAATAAGCTTTTTTATTTCTCCTTTTGAGAAAGCTGATAAAATTGCTTCTTTTTTATCAATACTCATTGAACCAAGTATTTCTACTGAATTTTTATCGAGTTGTTTAATTAATTTTGATTCATCATTGAGATTAACCCAATAAACAGTAATATCATGTTTGCTTGCCTTTTCAACTGCTTTTTCACAACGTTCTTGTAATGTATTTCTAACTTCTTTTTTAATTTCAAAAAAGTTAGTAGCCGGAAAATTAAACATACTCATTTGACCATTTTTGGCCAATGGTTTTTTATTTTTTACTATTGTAATTATTTCATGAAGTTCTGGAAGCTTGTATAATTCATCTGAAAATCCTAAATCAGAAGGTTTACGAGCTGACAAACTCCATGATGAAACCCATTTCCAAAAGTCTTTTTCGGCATGA
>JBNLCS010000837.1:0-3620 GCA_050303935.1 Bacteroidales bacterium | reverse complement strand
CTGAAGGAAATATTAATGCGGTGATGACACGCAAAGAAATCAAGCTACACCAGAGAATATTACAATGAAAGAGTAGTTGCTATATGTAGAACATCAATTCGGGATATTCAGACCATTAAAAAAATTAAAAGGAAAATATTTTAACCACCTGGAAGAAACAAAATGTTTACACATGCTATATTATCAGAAATTTACACGGGATAAAGTTTTTACGTTAGAGGAGCTTAAGGAAAGTTTTTATTTGGCATTGGAGAAAATCGGGACCAAAAGAAAGATTTTAGCAATACCTCCTGATATAACAAGATACCACTCCCGTGCCGGTGAATTAACAGAAATGGCATACCAATATTATGGCAACAATTTAAAGGCCGTATTACCTGCACTTGGGACACATAGTCCAATGACAAGGGAACAAATAAAAAAAATGTTCAACACAGTGCCGGAGAACTTATTTATTGATCATAACTGGCGAAACGACTTGATTACATTAGGCCGGGTACCTTCAGGATTTATGAAAGAAGTATCGGAAGGAAAACTTGATTACGACTGGCCTGCACAAGTGAATAAAGAGATTGCTGAAGGAGGATATGACCTGATCCTTTCAATAGGCCAGGTAGTACCGCATGAAGTAATTGGAATGGCCAATTTTAATAAAAATATTTTTGTTGGAACGGGTGGTGCAGAAGGAATTAACAAAAGTCACTTTCTGGGTGCTGTTCATGGAATTGAGAAAATTTTAGGTACGGTGGATAACCCGGTAAGAAAAGTACTAAATTATGCATCGGACCATTTTGCATCCCATTTGCCTATTGTTTACGTGCAAACCGTAGTGGGCTTGGATAATGATGGGAAACAAGGGGTAAAAGGATTGTATGTTGGTGATGATACGGAATGTTTTGAACTGGCTGCCAGGCAAAGTATTGAAGAGAACTTTATCATGCTGGACGAACCGTTGAAAAAAGTAGTGGTATACCTTGATCCTGAAGAATTTAAAAGCACATGGCTCGGAAACAAAAGTATTTACAGGACACGTATGGCAATTGCTGACAACGGAGAGCTCATTGTATTAGGGCCGGGGGTAAAAGAATTTGGGGAAGACAAAGAAATAGACAAATTAATCAGAAAATATGGTTATGTTGGTCAGGATAAGGTATTACAACTAACCAATGATAATAATGACCTGCAAAATAATTTAAGTGCTGCAGCACATTTAATCCACGGTTCTTCAGAAGACCGCTTTACCATAACGTATTGTCCGGGATATTTAACAAAAGAAGAAATTGAACAGGTGAACTTTCAATATGGTGACCTGGTTGAAATGAGTAAAAAATATGATGTGGATAACTTAAAGGATGGGTTTAACACCATGCCCTCCGGTGAAGAGATATTCTATATTTCAAATCCTGCAACCGGCCTTTGGGCACATAAAGAAAAAATAAATTAAGTAATAAAAACATACATAAATAGCAAAAAGAATTATGGAAAAACTAGCAGATATTGGCTTGATAGGTTTGGCCGTAATGGGTGAAAACCTGGTACTGAACATGGAAAGCAGAGGTTATACTGTTGCTGTATACAACCGTACTGTAGAAAAAGTAGACAAATTTGTTAATGGAAGGGGTAAAGGAAAAAATTTTATAGGCACCCATAGCATAGAAGAATTTTGTAAATCGTTAAAACGTCCCCGCAAGGTAATGATGCTTGTAAAAGCAGGACAAGCTGTTGACGATTTCATTGAAAAGATTATCCCATATCTTGAACCGGGCGATATTATTATTGATGGCGGTAACACTCATTTTCCTGACACAAACAGAAGAACTGAATATGTTGAAAGCAAAGGATTGCTCTACATAGGAACTGGTGTTTCAGGTGGTGAAGAAGGTGCATTAAAAGGGCCTTCCATAATGCCTGGTGGGTCAAAAGCAGCCTGGGAGCATGTAAAACCAATTTTTCAGGACATTTCAGCCAAAGTTGAAGATGGTACTCCCTGTTGCGACTGGGTAGGAGAAAACGGGGCCGGCCACTTTGTGAAAATGGTGCATAATGGAATTGAATATGGTGATATGCAATTAATTTGCGAAGCATACCAGATAATGAAAGAGCTATTGGGTTTGAGCACAGATGAGATGTATGAGGTTTTCAAAGATTGGAACAATGGTGTGCTTGACAGCTATTTAATTGAAATTACCCGTGATATTCTCGCATTTAAAGATGAAGATGGCGAGCCCATGGTAGAAAAAATACTTGATACAGCAGGCCAAAAAGGTACGGGTAAATGGACCGGCGTGGCTGCCCTTGATCAGGGGGTACCCTTAACATTGATTGGAGAAGCTGTTTTTGCCCGTTGTTTATCAGCACAAAAAGATGAAAGAGTAAGAGCTTCGAAAGTTCTGACAGGACCCGCTAAATCTTTTTCAGGAGATAAAAAATCATTTATAAACGATATAATGCAAGCCCTATATGCTTCAAAAATTGTATCGTACGCGCAGGGATATGTTTTGATGCAAAGTGCAGCAAAAGAATATGGCTGGGATTTAAATTATGGTGGCATTGCACTTATGTGGAGAGGTGGTTGTATTATCCGTTCCGTTTTTCTGGGTAAAATAAAAGAAGCATTTGACAATAACCATGACCTTGAAAATTTATTGCTTGATCCATATTTCAAAGAAGAGGTTAATAAGGCCCAAAACGGATGGAGAAACGTGGTAGCCACCGCTGCCAGTCAGGGAATTCCTGTCCCTGCATTTTCAACTGCCCTTGCTTATTATGATGGGTATCGGTCAGAAAGGTTACCCGCTAATCTTCTACAGGCACAACGCGACTATTTTGGTGCCCATACTTACGAAAGAATTGATAAACAAAGAGGTGAATTCTTTCATACCAACTGGACAGGAAGAGGAGGCGATACAGCATCGTCAACATATAATGTTTAATCATTAAAATAGGTCTTGGAATTTTATCCAAGGCCTTTTTTTATTTAATAAATACGAAAATTGAAGTTTTGGTCTGCAAATTGTAGTTAATGTGTGAACTAAATTTTGGTGTTTGAGTTATAAATTTTATTTTGAATTTTATTTAAACTAGATCGACTATGTTAAAATTTCATGCAAAAAAACTACTATTTTTCGTTTTGTTATTGTTTCAATTTTCTTTTTATTCGTGTAATACTGTCAAAGACCATAAAGTACTTAAATTAGCCCATGCACTTCCAACAGACCATCCGGTGCACCTTGCCATGGAATTTATGGCCAAACGTACCGAAGAACTATCAGAAGGTAAATTAAAAATTGAAATATACCCCTCAGCCCAACTTGGATCGGAACAACAATGTGTGGAACTTTTACAAATTGGCAGCTTGGGAATAACAAAAGTATCGGCTGCTGTTATGGAAAGTTTTTCTGACCATTATAAAGTATTGGGACTACCTTACCTGTTTAATTCAAAAGAACATATGTTTACCGTTCTGGACGGTGACATTGGAGAAGAAATACTTTTAAGTACAACAAACAAATGGATAAGGGGATTATGTTTTTACGATGCAGGCAGCAGAAGTTTTTATACGATTGAAAAACCAATTCTAAAGCCGGATGACCTGAATGGAATGAGAATACGGGTGATGA
>JBNLCS010000836.1:0-4612 GCA_050303935.1 Bacteroidales bacterium | reverse complement strand
ATAAAGTAAGATAAATGAAATAATAAAACCAGGCCATTTATGAAGTTTTTTGTAGATTTTTACTGCTTTGCCCATATTAATAGTATCAATAATTAAATTCCGTTTTTTTCATTAAAATTATGTTGTAAAGGAATTTATTATTTTCTGAAAAATTGGTAACATATATTACAGGTTGAAGAATTCATATACTAAATTTTTATATAAGTCTACAATAAAATGACGGATTAAATTATACCGAAAAGACTCAGGTTTATTTCCTTCGTCAATGAGCTACACTACGTTCCGGTTGTAAAAAAGATAAACCTGGTTCTTCCGTGTATAACTGGTTCTAAACATCTTTGCCTTAACAAACCTGTTAGAGAACCAGTATATATGAAAAATAATAGTTGTTGTATTTATTGCTTTTCCATATAAAAGTTGCGTGTTATCAGGTATGGCGATTTTTCTCATTTCCGGTTAAACATGTATGGGCATCATTGGCAATTTGTTCATAGTCATGATATGCTGGCCCCGGCTTTCCCTTAATGGCAATTATCCTGTCGAGCCTGACAGGTACATTATCATCCATATACGAGAGAAACTCTCCGGTTTCATTTTTGATTATTTCCAGGCATGTACCTTCCGTTACTTCAACTTTTTTGTTTAAATCGAAATAAAAAGTTTTAACGGTTGATTTTGTTTTACATATTTTTTTAACTATATCCGTAAAATCAGGGTCAACCGCCTGATATTTATCATCTTTCAACATAGATTTCTTTTAAGCTTTCTTTTAGAATAGAATCAACATGAACTTGCGTGGTGTTTAAAAAAGGAATGTCCAGGTATGCTTCCTCAGGGAACATAATGGGAAATTCAGTACAGCCCAGTATTACCGAGTCAATTTTTTTACGTTCTTTCATGTTTTGAATAATTGAAAGAATTACCGTTTGGGTTTCTTTTTTATAAATTCCCAATTCAAGCTCGGTAAACAGTTTTTTGTGAATAAACCCTATATCTTCATCTTCTGGGGTAATTATTTCTATGCCGAACTTCGAAAATTCGGTATTGTAGAAATCGTTTTGCATGGTAAATTTTGTACCCAGTAATCCGCATTTTTTTAGATCTGAATCTTTGGCCTTTTGTGCGCATGACCGGACTATACTGATTAATCGTAAATTTACTTTCTGTTCTATTTCATGAAACAATAAATGGGGTGTATTTGCACTTATCACGGCAAAATCAGCACCGGCTCTTTTTAAATTATTTATGTTTTCAGCAATATAGGTTGATGCTGCTTCATAATCATGGTCTTCGAGCAACCCGATAAATTTTGACATGTTAACGCTGTATATAATTATTTCCGGATAATTAAGGCCGTTGTTTTTTCTTATCCGGTTACATTTTTCAATGATTCTTTTATAGTAATCAATCGTTGCTTCCGGACCAAGGCCTCCTAAAATACCAATTTTTTTCATGTCGCGTATTATTTAATTAAGGTTTACAAATCTGTTTAATACTGCCTTCCCTTCAAATATTTTCAATGATAAGCTATGAATGGTTTCTTGTTTTACAATTTGGTAAAACCGCTCACGTACATCTTTATATTGATCATGCAACGGACAAGGGTTTTCATCACTGCATTTTTTTAGTCCAAAACCACATTTGTGAAATATTCGATCGCCTTCAATAGTATTTATCACATCAAAAAGCGAAATAGGTTTTAACTCATCAGGATAAAAGAATCCACCGCCACGACCTTTCATAGATAAAATCAGGTTATGTTTTGTCAGTGTTTGTAATATTTTAGCTGTAAAGGCCTGTGGGGCTTCAATTTCCTTGGCAATATCCACTATCAGGGGCCTTTTGTTTTGCCAATTTTGGAGTTGTATAAAAACCATTGCCCTAATTGCGTATTCGGAGCTTCTTGTTAGCATTCTAATTTGATAATTGAATTAATTTATTTTCCAGTTTTAGTGCCATTGGAAACAGTATGTTGTTTTCAAGATGGATATGCTTGTGCAGGTCGTTCTCAAATTCCTGAAGTGTTTTAAAGGTTATGTTGTATGTATTGCAACCATCGGGTGGGCACTGATACCGATTTGAAAGGGACGATATTTTTTTAAACCTTTCACCTTCCGTGTCATGTTCCGCATTCATCAGATTTATAGATTGAGTTATACCACCAAATTCATCGTGCCTGATTTTTTCTTCTTTTTCAAATTGTACCATTTTTCTAATGTACGGAAACAGGATCAATTCTTCTTTTTTCATATGTACGGTTAGGTTTCCTGCCGCTTCATCGAATTCTTCTTTTATTTCAAATAGTTCATAATGGTTCATGCCATGAACATCACAAAGTTTTTTTAATTTTTCTTTGATAAAATTGAGATTTCTGTTTACATAACTATGATGACGTTTTTCAATGTAATCACAAAGTTCAGATGCATTTAAACTATTTATATATTCACTGTCAGCATCTTGTTGCCCACTAACCTGTTTTAGTTCCGGTAATATTTTCTCAAAGTCAGTCCCATTCATTTTACACGCCTCTTCAATGGTCATACCTCCACCACAACAATAATCAATATTGTTTTTATCAAACACTTGAGCGATCTTAAAGTTTATTTTAACCAGATCACCAACTTTTAAATCTTTTGTTATTTCCATTTTTAAAAAAGTTTAATTCAGTTTCTCAATACAAAGATAAAACAAAATTTTATAAAAAGATATAAAGGTCTTTATATAATTATTTATACATTTGCTTCAATTAAATCAGAAAATTCTAAAATTATGAACACAAGAAAATTATGGACAGGATTTATTTTGGTAATGGTAATATCATTTGGGGTCCTGGGGTATTTCGGAAGGGAAATATACCGGGAAGCACCGCCAATACCAGAAAAAATTATGACAACAAATGGTGAAGTAGTTTTTACTGCGGAGCAGATAAAAGATGGTCAGAACGTTTGGCAGTCGATGGGAGGACAGGAGGTAGGGACCATATGGGGCCACGGGGCATATAAAGCCCCCGATTGGACGGCTGACTGGTTGCACCGGGAAGCTGTTTTTATCTTGAATGAATGGGCTTTAGCAGATTTTGGTATGAAATACAAAGATATTCAGTCTGAGGAACAGTCTAAATTGCAGACCAGGTTAAAAGAGGAAATGAGGCAAAACACCTACGATCGCAGAACCAAAACCCTGACAATATCGGAAATCAGGGCTAAAGCTATTAAAAGTAACAGCAAACATTACGAAGGATTGTTTATGAGTGACCCTTCCAAAGCTGATTTACGGGAAGCTTACAGTATACCTGAAAATACCATTAAGGATCGGGAGCGTATGGACTGGATGAATGCTTTCTTTTTCTGGGCTACCTGGTCAACGGTTACCCAACGTCCTGATAAAGAAATTACGTATACAAATAACTGGCCTCCGGAAAAGCTAGTGGGTAACGAGCCAACAGGTTCACTTTTGCTTTGGACCGGTTTTAGCGTAATTATCCTGCTTTTTGGAATTGGTATATTAACATGGTATTATGTATCAAACCGGGAGGATGACAGGAATCCTGATATACCACCCGTAAATCCGCTTTCAGGAGTAACTTTAACTCCTTCAATGAAGGCTACTTTAAAGTACTTTTGGATAGTAACAGCATTGATACTGGTACAGATATTTATGGGTGTAATCACTGCTCATTATGGTGTTGAAGGTTTAGGTTTTTATGGTTTACCACTGGCAGATATATTGCCGTATTCTATTTCCCGAACATGGCACATTCAACTTGCCATTTTCTGGATAGCAACATCATGGTTGGCAACTGGCTTATTTATTGCACCGGCTATTTCCGGTAAAGAGCCAAAATTTCAGAAATTTGGGGTTAATTTTTTGTTTATTGCGCTTTTAATTATTGTGGTTGGTTCACTAGCCGGACAATGGCTGGGTGTCATGCAAAAATTAGGACTAATTCAGAATTTCTGGTTTGGACACCAGGGGTATGAATATGTTGATCTGGGCAGGTTTTGGCAAATTTTCCTTTTTATTGGATTGATATTATGGCTTGTTTTAATGGGGCGTGCCATTTTACCTGCACTTAGGGCCAGAACTGAAAACAGGCATCTTTTATTAATGTTCCTTATTTCTTCTATAGCTATCGCTGCATTTTATGCGGCAGGATTGATGTGGGGCAGACAAACGCATCTTGCCATAGCTGAATACTGGCGATGGTGGGTTGTTCATTTATGGGTTGAAGGGTTTTTTGAAGTATTTGCAACAGTTGCCATCGCTTTTTTGTTTGTGCGCATGCAACTTATAAGAGCAAATGTTGCTACAACAAGTGTATTGTTCTCAACCATAATATTTTTATCCGGGGGAATAATAGGTACATTTCATCATTTATATTTTACCGCTACACCCACTGCTGTGTTGGCATTAGGTGCAACTTTTAGCGCATTGGAAGTTGTGCCCCTTGTTTTGATGGGATTTGAAGCATATCACAATATAAAATTGTCCAGAGCCACAGAATGGGTCAACGCTTATAAATGGCCTATATATTTCTTTGTATCTGTAGCTTTCTGGAATTTTTTAGGTGCAGGTATTTTTGGATTTTTGATCAATCCACCGTTGGCATTAT
>JBNLCS010000835.1:0-2813 GCA_050303935.1 Bacteroidales bacterium | reverse complement strand
CTAATTAAATGTGTAATGAAATAGCAGGTAACCTGATCAAATTTATTAACAGCACTTTTGAAAATATCAGGAAGAAGTGATTAAACAAAACATTTCAAATTATTTTGGAAAGGTGTGTAATTGATTATATATCGCATTGAGATAAAATATTCTATTTTTACAAATAAATACAAATTATGAAAAAAATCATCTTTCATTTTGTTTTGTTAATAATCTTGTCCGGATGTAATGGTAATGATCAAAATAAACCCAATAAGAAAAACTTACCTTCCAAGAGCGAAGAACTTGAAGACACAACAGATATAGCTAAAAACCTGGAAATTAGGCAAAGAGTTATAGAAAAAATCAAACAATTACCCGAATTTATTGAAAGTCAGAAATACATTGATTCTATCACAGATCACAAAAGAGGTATTTCATACGTCCTTGAGGAACCTTCAGAACAGACCCCCTATTACTATGTAATGGTTGGTTATAACAATGAAATACGTTTTGAACCATATTATCATTTTTTTATTGATCCAAAAACGTTGGAAGTGAAAATTGAAGATGTGCTGGCTGGTGGTATTACTCCAATTGAAGAATGGCGGAGAAAAAAAAGCAACTAATTTATATATGGTTACACAACCATTTTGCATTATTATACATCTATTTGTAATATATTTGTTAGTTTTTGAACATAAATAATTAAAAATGAAACTATTTACAAAGAGTTTGCTTCTAATATTATTGGTTATAGCAATAGTGGGATGTTTGAAGAATGATTTCAGAACATTTGAAGAGGAGATGAAAGAACTTGAAATTTATCTGGATGAAAACAATATAACCACAGAGCCAACGTGGACAGGCTTGTATTATATTGAAGAGCTCGAAGGTTCCGGAAGTCCGGTTGAATATTTAGACAGCGTGATAATAAATTTTCGTTTAAAAAGAATTGATGGTTATGAAGTGGCCAATACTTTTGAAGCTAACGAACCTGTGAAACTTTTTGTAGGAGATGCCTCGGTCATTCATGGTTTAAACGAAGTCCTGACATATATGAAAGAAGGAGGAAAAGCAACCGCAATTATTCCTTCTAACCTGGGGTTTGGGGCCAATCAGTTTACAGACATCCCTGAATATTCTACATTGATTTATGAACTTGAAGTGGTTGAACACATTCCTGGTATTGCTGTAGAGGAAGTAAGTACAGACACCCTTGAATTATTGCAAACAGGTTCAGGTTTAAAATATTATAAAATAGCTGTAAATGATTCCAATGAAGTATTAGCTAAAGAAGGCGACCGGGTGAAAGTACATTATACAGGCTACCTTTCCAATGGGAAAATATTCGACTCTTCCGTGAAAAAAGGCAGTCCTGCAACTTTTGTATTAAGTTCTTCCAGTCTTATTTCTGGTTGGATCGAAGGCATTCAATTAATGAAAGAAGGTGAAAAATTCAGGTTTATACTACCGGCCAATCTTGCATATGGAGAAAACGGCTCTTTCCCCAAGATCCCACCAAACGAGGTGTTAACCTTTGATGTTGAACTGATAGATATTTTTTGATTCAAATACCTTTATAGAAAAATTAATCCCAAAAATATCATCAGAGAGTTCTAATTGACATTTCGAATAAGTAAATCTAAACAATTCAGCAAAACTGAATTGTACGATTTTTTAATTCGGGATTAACCCCAGATTCAACCTTCCAGCCTTCACTCTTGCCAATAAGTCGTTCCAAACAATGACAAACCTGGGCTAATTTTAAACAGTTACCAAGATTTATAAAAAGAGTGTCCAAAAAAGCACTTTTTTGGACACTCCCCGGAACATATTAGTTCATATTTTCAATTTATTTCAAATTTTTTAAATATTTGTAAAGTTCACTATCAGATGATAAAATAATGGTAGTGCTGCTATCAAACGTTTTTTCAAATGTTTCCATTGTTTTGAGGAAACTGTAAAATTCACGAGAAGAATTATTTTTATCATACGCTGACGCATAAATGGCAGTAGCTCTGGCATCTGCTTTTCCCCTTATCTCTTCGGCTGTTTTAAAAGCTTCAGATTGTATTGTTTTTAATTCCCGCTCTTTTTCACCATTGATTTTTGAAGCCTCACCTTGTCCCTCTGACCTGAACTTATCTGCAATTCTGTACCTTTCACTTTTCATACGTTCGTACACTTGTGTTTGTACTTCTTCGTTGTAGTTTATTCTTTTAAATCTAAAATCAAGAATTTCGATCCCTAAATCTTTGGCTTGTTTATTTGCTTCAAATAAAATATTTTCCTGGATTTTTTTTCGCCCCACCGAGATATCCTTTAAGGTATCCCCTATTAATTCACTTATGGTGCCTGATGATACGGGTACACGGTTACTTGTCCTAACTGTCTCTTCTAAATTATGGTTTGCGATACTGTTTCTTGTAGCGCCATCCAAAATATCATCCAATCTTGATTGCGCACCTTTTTCGTTCCTTAACCGCTTAAAAAATAAAAGTGGGTCAAAAATCTGCCAGCGAGCATAATAATCAACAAAAATATATTTTTTATCTTTGGTAGTTAATTCATTAGGGTCACCGTCCCATTCGAGAAATCTTTTTTCAAAATAGTTAGCTTTCTGAATAAATGGCTTTTTAAAGTTTAATCCAGGCTGGGCCACAGCCTCTCCAACAGGCTTTCCAAACTGTGTTATAACAACTTGTTCTGTTTCATGTACAATATATAAACTTGATGAAAGCAAAATAATAATTAAAAAAAGAAAAATTATGGCTATTGTTGTTTTTGTATTTTTCATTCGAATAAAATTTATTTAAATATCTGTTTTATAA
>JBNLCS010000834.1:0-5643 GCA_050303935.1 Bacteroidales bacterium | reverse complement strand
ATCCCATTCGTGTTTGGTCCCAAAAAATTTTTTGGTAAGCAATCCCATTCGTGTTTGGCCCTCAAAAAGTTTTTGGCAAGCAATCCCATTTGTGTTTGGTCTCTAAAAAATTTCTGATAAATGATCTCAATAGTGTTTAGTTCTCTATAATTTTTTGGGTTAAATATCCTGATAAAATTTTTTGGAAGAGCACAACCAACGTGTAACAATCAAAATTTTTTAGCAATAAATCCTAATAGAATCCGGTCTGTATAATTTACTGGTTGGTTAAATAAAATGATTATGCTACTTAAAATTGCAGTTCTGAATAGGTTTATTTACAATAGTTGAAACATACCGGTATATAATTCAATGTGTTTACATCTAGTAACGCGCTACTCCATTGTTCTAGTAAAGGATACTGGATAGCTTAGGTTGTAAATTATGATTGGTACCTTCTTTTACGAAACAGCTTTTTTTCCATTACTCTCTTCGTTGTTATTAATCCATTCAGCAATATTTTCCTTTATTATGTTAACGCTTTCCTGATCGTCATACATTGCTGAATGATTTCCTTCAAAAGTTATTACATTGATATTCTTACATACCCTGTCCCAACCAAAATATTGATTACCTATATTCGTTTCTTTAGCTTTAAATAGTAAAATGTCTCCTTTGAATTCTTCAGTTGGTTTATATTTCATGATAAGTTGTTTGTACCTCCAACGGATGTACCTGTTTCTTTTTTCCTTTGGTATTTTATCAAAAATTGAAGTCATAAAACCATAAATAATTTGCCATGTTAGATCATACAGTTTATATTATACCTTTTTTAGATTTTCATATAACCTTTTTGACAAACTAAGTTTTGGGACTTTTTGAATTGAATTTGGTAGTGCACTGTCTACCAATATTAAAAGAGGGATATTGTGTCCTTTATTTTGCAATTTAATTGCCATTTCATAGGCCAAATGACCTCCAATTGATAAGCCTCCAAGAATATAAGGACCTTCTGGTAACACATTTACCATTTGTTTCAGGTATTCAGAAGCAAATTCTTCAATTGTTTTATATCTAATTTTTTCACCCTCTGAACCAATATAAAAGAATCCATAAAAAGGCCTGTTACTTCCCAAATACTCGCTAATGGGATAATTTGATGGCCCGGCATGCAATAAAACCAATGGGGTTAAATCCCCTTCAGTATTAATTGGCATCATATTCCAACATTCTTCGGGCCAATAATATTTGAGTAATTTATTTTTATATTTTTTAAGATTGTCTATTAATTTCTTGTCTATGTGTTGCTCAGGTCCTGAATAATTCAGCTTTCCGTGAGAAAAAGATATTTTTATATTTTTTTCTTTTATTTCCTGAATAAATGCGTTAAACATAACCTTTGTAGTTTAATTAGTTACAAATTCAAATATACGTTCTTTATAACTAAAAAATACAATTTTATAAACTTTTAAAGAAATTAATTTGACAAAGTTTAATTTATTTAATGTGAAATTCTGTTTTATAAAAGTGGAAAGAAATTAATTTATTGGGAAAAGAATTATTATATTTTCACATCCTCACCAAGATATTTATAATATGGGGTGTTTTCTAAAAAACCAATCATTTCTTCATAATTTTCAACAGAATCTTTCAAGTTTTTTGGTGATACTTTCTGGAATTGATTAATAGCCTTTGTATATTCAATACCCAGAAAATCACATATTAGTTTCACTGTTTCCTGTTGCTTTTCATGATTTTCAAGGTGTTTTTCATACGTAATTCTTAAATGGGGTATATTATCAAGTGAAATTTCTTCAAACATTTTATGTAATTCACTTATTTTTATCCATTTAATAAGATCGTCTTTTTGAACAGTGATCTTTTTTGAGGAATGATGTTCTGATTTATTTTTGTGAAAGCCGAATTGCCTGGCCCTTATGTTTGATAATGCAAGGTGAATTAAATTTTCTCTGTCAAGATATATTATTTTAAAATCGTTTTTAAAAAGTTCCTGGATAAAGCCCTCCGGGTAATCAATCGGTTGTGTTTTTAATATTTGATAACTTAAAACTTTACAACCGTATACTTCGGATTTGGAATTCCTGCATTTAGCCAACACGTGTGTAAACGGATTAATTACGGGCTGGGCTAATATTTCCCCATCACATTTAACATTTGGTAATGAATTTAACATGCTAACTAACGCACTGCTACCTGACCTTCCCCTTCCTGTGATAACAAAGCGTATAGGGCTAAGGTTTTTATCAGAAAACTTATATAACGCTGTTTCATATATATGATTACCATACCCCTTTAACCTTGCAACAAATTTTTTCCCCATATCTTTTTTAAAATAAAGATCCAATCATTTTAAATTCAGTGAATTGACTATATAAATACCAATAATAGTAACACTTGAATGATCAATATGTTACTTTGGGGTTCTCGGTAGATCAGGATGAAAATTTAGTAGTTATATCAATATCCCAAAGCCACAATCGTTACTACTACCAGGTTTATTACATCTGAAAATTTCGTCACAAAATTAATAAAATATGTATTTGACAATAATAAAATGCTACTTTTTATTGAAAAAAATAGTAATCCTGAATAATTAAAATAGATTTTTCCGAATATTTCGTTGCAACCAAGTTTTCATCAAAACCAGTAAAAAGTAAGTATGTTGTAATGTTGTTTATTTTTTTATTATTTTTTCTGTATAAAATACATTATTTCCATTTATCACAAGCAAGTAAATACCTGGTTTTAATTTTGCAACATCTATCGCGTTAATATTGCCAGGCCCAACATTTTTAGAGTACACATTTTGTCCATTTATATTATAGATGGTAATGCTATGGTACTTTATTTGATCACTGCTAATTACAATATAATCATTAGCAGGGCACGGATAAACAGATATTTTCTTTTTTATTTCTGTTGTTGGTATTGAAACCGGAGGGTCATAACCATATTCAAATGCACCAATATCAGGATTATCAGGGTCACGCTCATAACCAAAGAAGTCTGTTTTTATCCATGGTACGGGTTTACCTGCACTTATGGCCGGAGACTCTTTTGATAGATATAAATTAGGTAAAAGAATGGTAACATCCTGGTTGATGGTCCAAATCAGGTTTTTTGTTTTCGGGGCACTGTATTTAGGGTTGGCAGGTTTAGGACTATGTGCATCGAACCCCCAATCCCTGGTCCATTCACTTAGGCTCATTTTACCACCGTTATTATTCCTAAAGTAATTATAATCTTTTCCATCCTGTATTGTATTGATCATTTGTTGCCTTTCGTCTTCGCACCACCATAAATTATAGTCAAATTCATTGAATGCTTCTATTTCTGATTCTTTAATATAAACTGCTCTAACAAAACGTTTATCAGACCAATGCATACTATTGTACCCAATATTATTTCTAACATTAACGTTCTGTCCTGTACGGTGCGTGCCTGCCCTGGTGAAATGCAACAGGTTAACGGCGCCATCTGGTGCTGGGTTGGTATTGGCACCATAAAATGAGTTGTGGTCAATAAATAAATTATAAATACCGGTAAATGTAATTACACCCTCCGGGTACAGGATTAAATTATTGTAAAAATAGAAATTTTCATTGTTGCAGTTTCCAGTGTTGTCACACACTATATATGCAGTATTCGCATTAATGGCACCTAATCCGTCATATGAATGGTCGCTGGCAGGATTGCCATAAAAAACATTGTTTCTTATCCAGAAATTTGAAATAGTATTGTTTGTTCCCCCGTCGTTTCCAATATCAATACCAAGGGTGTGGTGGCCTGTACCAAACAAGTTTTTTTCGATGATTACAGAATCGCAAGTAGCGTTGGTAAAATCACCATACAAATGAATTGATATAGCACGTCTTCCCAAGTCACTAAATTCATTTCCATAGATGTGCATAAGGCTATGTTTAAGGGACAATCCAAAAGCCTGACCTGAATCCTGGTTGCCTATATGATGTATCCAGCAACCGGAGACTTTGAATCCATACCAATTGTCGGAACTATATGGGTCACGTATAGCTGCATTGGCAGCATAAGCAAATTCAATTTGATCAATATGGATATAATCGCGCCCCCCGGTATTGCATAAATTCTGTTCCTGGGGCATTTCAATACTTTTAAAGGCAGTTGATGGATCGGAGGTTGAATATACATAAACCTTTCCGTTTTCATAACCCCATTCATATTTAATTGATATGTCATTGATGTTGTTTTTATATTCTCCCCATGCTATGGAATCATTGTTTAATTCAAAAAATATCTGACAGGTATAAGTTAAAGAATATGGGTTCTGTGGTATGTTGTCATTGGTACTCCATATGTTATTCCCTTCATTTGTCCATTTATTGCTTGTAATTGAACCTAATATACGTGGCCTTTCGCCCGTACCATAAGCACCATAATAAATATATTTAGATAAGGTACCATCATCAGACAAACTTAATGTAGCATCTAAAGGTGTACGCCAGACATTTCCCCGTTCAAAGAAAACAGAGTCCCCCGGATTTAAATTTACGGATTTGAGTTTTTGTATAGTTTGCCAGGCTTTACCGGGGGATAAGCCGGTAGCCCCATCATTTCCACTATTACTAATGTAATAATTGTTTTGTGCATTAACATTACTTGTAATCCACAAAATATTTAATGCGATTAAAAAATGTTTTCCAATTAAATGCATTGTATTTATAGGTTTAATTAGTATTAAATTACCGATATTGTTCAATGTAAGTCTTATAAATTTAATAATTATTTACGACTATTACTTAGCTTAAATTTTACCAATCCGGAAATATTTTACAAACTGGGTTCATGTTTTTTTGAAAATATTTCAAAATCAATAAAATTGTCAGTCATTCTGTTACGTAATATAAACGATTGGAATAAAGAAATGTTTCAAATGGGGAATTGTCTTGATATTACTAAATGTGCTTGGCCCACGTTTAATTTTGTGTTTTTATTTTAAGTAAAACGCTGCCAGGTCTTACAGGCACTGACAGGCTAGCATTAGATTTAAGCCTGGCAATGTCCGCAGGTCTTGTCAGCGTTCTGTTTTGAGATGCCAAATAATTTTAAACTACAAGTATGTGTTTTTGTATTTTATTATAGAACAGATGTTTAATTAATTGGGAAATGGTATTTTTTAATAAAAGCAGCATACATTACAGGTGTTTTATGTTTACTTGCAAATTCAATGGTTTTGTTATTTGTTATTGATATTTTTTCATCAATTATAGTAAAGTTTGCTTCCAATAAAAGAGCCCTTATTTCATCTATGCTTTTAAATAGGTAAATGTGATCAATCATTGGGGCATTAACGGGAGTGGTTATATAGCAGGTCCCATCATAGGAAAGCATATTATACACTCTTTTTAGTAATTCAAGAGGGTTTTCTAAATGTTCGATCAGTTCACCCATTGTTATAAAATCATAGCTATTTTCTTGAAAATAAGTGCCAAAAATGTCCTTTAAAATATAGTTCACATTGTCTTGATTTATAATTCCCTTTGCAAGTTCCATTGAACTGGGACTTATATCCACCATATCAAATTTTTCTATTTTGTTTTTTTGATTTAGGGCTTCATATAAATATAAACCATGCCCACCACCAATCTCAAGATAACTTTTTGAAAA
>JBNLCS010000833.1:0-5512 GCA_050303935.1 Bacteroidales bacterium | reverse complement strand
AGTTTCGTGTACAATGGAGCGGCCTCATGAGGTTGAAAAACTGCAATTTCATTATTTACATATTGTGGAATGTCTTTCATAAATGTTTTATGGACAATGGTAATGGCATCAATACAATTTGTAATTTGACCCGATGCCCATAATTCGGGTTTCTTTTGACTATCAATATGTATTAAATCCTCTTTGTCCAACATTTCCTGAATAAACAAATAAATTTCTCTTTTTTTGTCCTGTAAACTTCCAAAGTACCGGGGCATGTATTGAAAATTTTGATTGCTTAAATATTTATATAATGCTATTTCTTTAACGTGACAGTTTTTGTATTCCAGTGATGATTTGTATTCATTGAGTAAATCCGATAATTCAGGATCAATAGCAGAGGCCATGAAGTGTAACCCTTTTACTACTTCCAGGTCTGTTGCCTTTACCTTTAACAATGCCTGATGCTGTTTGTTGTTTTTCATTGTGATGTTTACCGGCATAAAACCAATAAGTTTTTTGCTTATCTTTCTGGTAATTGTAGAAATAATACCATTATCAACATCTTTATTTGACACAACCTGAATTCTTTCAATCTCCCGGCTATTGAATATTTTACGGTCAAGGCAATTAAGGATAAATTTGTCATCAATTTCTGATCTTCGCAACCAGTTGACAGGTCTGTTTTTGCCAAGTTTTTCATGAGCTTTTGCAAATTGTCCGCTCACAATTGCTGCATAGGTAGAAACCTCAAGCCCCAAAGCAAAACCGGCTATTATAGTTGCAAATCTTTTAATTTTTCCATTACCGTAACAACCCATTAACTCTAGGATTTCACGTTGTTTTGGCAGGTGTGTCCCCCCGCCAACAGTTCCAATAACCAATGATGGAAGGTTCAACGAAACAAAAAGTCCTTTTGTTGATTTTTCAATATTGAGTATACCGGTAGCCGACTCGTGAATTGAACCAATGTCTTGGCCGGTTGCTGCAAAAATCGCCGCTATGGCATTGGCAGTGTTAATATTATATCCATGCATACCATCTAATTTTGCCATGGTACGTGATGAGTTAAAATATAATAACATTTCATCGGATGTTGTTCTTAAAACCCTGTTTATCACATCTTCATTGAGCTCACACGTTGCTGTTACATTGATCCCCCTTCCCTTTGTCATAGAATAATCAGAAACCTTTTTATCTGACGATCCATTGCCTTCAATGATATAATGTTTGATTTTTATACCTGTTTCTTTTTCAAACTGGTTTACCAACCATAGCATGGCATGCCAGGTGCAGGTAGTAGTCATATTCTGACCGGATGCATCACCTGTACCATAAATAAATTTTAGATGAATGGTATTATCAACCTTAAAATTCTGAATATTGAGTAAACTTGCGTGATTTGAATGCTGGTCCGCTATTTCTTTTATCTCTTTAAAATGATTGTCTATCCATTTTTCAAATGCATTAATTTCCCCTAATTCAGTAAATATGAACATTGGTGCCCGAACCATTTTTTGATGCTGAACATAAGCAGAAAAGCCACCACTTAAACTTACAGCCCTGGCCCCACGGTTTATGCTTGCAATTAGTGCTCCTTCAAGCGTTGCTGCTGCACCGTAAATTAGTTCTTGCTTATTTTGGTACTCAGCTAAAATAGGGCCAATACTTCCTACAGGGATTTCAATACTTCCTAAAAAAGATTCAATGTTATTTTCAATTTGGTAATTATGAAGAAACGTTTGTGATATCTCATCCAACTTTTTTTTATTTTCTTTAAAAAAATCTAAGCGTGCATTTATTGCAGAACTGTTGTTAAGGCCTCTGCCTGGTATTACAGGTATTTTCATGTTATTAGACTTTGTAAGATATGATAGTAAACAGGGGCGAAAGTTAAATAAAATAGATTGGATGTACGACTAAATTCTCTTTTCTTACTATTTAACCGATAATACACGAATTATTTCTCTAAATTTATTAGATAAAACCGTCAGTATATCAAAATAATATTTTGCTTATTTCTAGCAGGGGGTCCCATTTCTCAGCATCAGGAGTAAATGGGGATTTTGTCATGCACCCTCTGAAATTACTTAATATTGGTTTTGGAATGTTATTAGTATGAAGATATTTTTTTATATTTACTTTTTTGTTTCATTTCTCAAACCTTAAATACAATGATAGTTGTTGAAAATGTAGAAAAGGAATTTGCACTGACCTCCAAACAGCGCAAAGAAATTGCAATAAATAGCAAAACCATTAAAGCAGTAAATAATGTTAGCTTTGAATGCAAACCTGGCAGGATTTTTTCCATTCTTGGGCCTAATGGTGCTGGCAAAACAACCATGTTACGAATGATATCAACTATATTGAAACCTACCGGGGGAAAAATCAATGTATGCGGGTTTGATACGGTTTTGAACAGTAAAGAGGTACGAAGTAAAATTGGTTTTTTAACAGGTACTACAGGTTTATACGAAAGGTTGACCCCAAGTGAGATTATTAAATATTTTGCCAACCTTTATCAAATGAGCAATACAGCGTTTAGGGCCAGAAAGGAAGAATTATTTGAATTGTTGGGTATACATAGTTTCCAGGATAAAAAAATTGGTCAGCTTTCGTCCGGAATGAAACAAAAGGTTTCAATTGTCAGGTCTATGATACATGATCCTGATGTTGTAATTTTTGATGAACCAACTACCGGATTGGACGTTATTACTGCGAAAAACATCATTGAGCTAATCAGGGACAGTAAGAAAAAAGGTAAAACGGTAATATTTTCATCACATATTATGAGTGAAGTAGATTTGCTTTGTGATGATTTGCTTATTCTTCACAAAGGGAAAACGGTTTTTAATGATACAATGGAAATATTTAGAAAAGAAATGACTGCTTCTGGTTTAACCGAAGAATTTATTGAAAAAATAAACAAATTTGAAAACATTGAATTAACAACTACATAACCAGAACCCTGCAAAATTTTGTAACAAACCCCACTTTGACCAGGCTGGTTCGATTTTACAATTAAAATTAAAGTATGTACAAATGAAAAATATATTGATCATAGCCAAAAAAGAACTCATTGACCTCACCCGGGACAAACGGACCATGCTTACCATGGTAATTATACCTTTACTGTTGTTTCCCTTGATCATGAGTATATCTGGAAATTTTGCTTCAAAACAAATAGAAAAAGAAGCAGAAAAAAAACTTGTTTTATTGGTGGAAGGGGAACAATACGCTGATTCACTGTTCAGCTTTATTACTAAACAACAACATATTGATATATTTAAAAATGAAAAAAACGAGATAGCAGATACGTTGTTAAAAAATAGCACTATTGATGCGATTTTGTTTTTTGATAAAGGTTTTGACAGTACTCTTTATTCAGGGGGTACAGCTATAACAACAATTAAATATAAATCAACGGATTACGATATTGTTAGACGTAAGTTAAGTAGCGTAATTGACCAGTACAAAAACGGAATTCTTGACAAGAGGTTAAAAGAGCTTGGAATAAGTGAGGCAACCATAAATCCTATACATACAAATTTTAAAGATATTTCATCTCAGCGGGAAAAATTTGGAAAAACAATGGGAGGTATGGTACCTTACATATTTATTATATTTAGTTATATAGGTTGTATGTACCCGGCTATTGACTTATTTACCAATGAAAAGGAGAGAGGCACGCTTGAAACAATTTTGTCTACACCTGTTAACAGGTTACAAATATTGTTTGGAAAAATGTCAATAGTGTCACTTACTGGTTTGGTATCCGCATTATTGTCCATTGTTGGGTTAACCATAGGGATGAATCAATTTTCAAATTCAATGCCGCAAGAAGTTTTCGGATCAATTAGCATATATACTGAACCTTCAGTCATTATTCTTTTGGTTTCTATGCTTATACCACTGGTAATATTTAATGCAGGTATAATGACCATAATTACCAATTATGCAAGGTCATACAAAGAAGCACAATCTTTACTTTCTCCTCTAATGATCGTTATTATTGTCCCTGCTGTTATGGGCATGATGCCTTTTATTGAATTAAATAATGCAAGTGCTTTTATTCCAATTACCAATATTGCATTGGCGGCTAAGGAAATTATAGCAGGCACCCTGAATTATACCCATTATGCTTTTGTAGTATTTTCATTGTGCATTTACGCTGTTATAAGTGTTTTTGTAGCTTCAATATGGTTTGGGAAGGAGAAAAATATTTTGCGGGTATAAAATTATAAATATTTTAAAATTAGGTGCTTATGCCCGTTAGATAGATGTTGTTAAACAGCTTTATATTTTCTGATAAAGAATTATGTTGATTCATAAAGATTTAGGTAATAAATTCTGCATTTATTTATGTTTTTTATTTAAGAGGGAAACTTACTTATAACAAATTGTAAGCAAAAAAATACTAAAATTTGTAAGAAAAATTGTTTTTTTACATCCTGATGTGATTTGATATTATGGTGGAAAACGATCGGTACATATCAGAACGAATTGCCAGTGGTGATAAAAAAACATTTGAAGGTGTTTTTAAAGAATATTATACTCAACTTGTTTTATTTGCAAGGAATTACATTGACCAGATCGAAGATGCAGAGGAAATAGTACAACAACTTTTTTTTAACCTCTGGAATAAAAGAAAAACGTTATCAATTAATCAATCAATAAAATCTTATCTTTACAACTCGGTTAGAAATAATTGTTTTGATTTTTTGAAGCATGAGAAGGTGAAAGCCCAATATGCAGGTGTAGTGCGTCGCCAGCAAACTTATGAAAATAATAGTACAAATAAACTAATAGAAAAAGAAACTATTTCAAAAGTTTATCAAGCTGTTGAGATGTTGCCAGAAAAAACTAAAATGATTTTTAAAATGAACCGTTTTGAGGGGCTCAAATATAGGGAGATAGCTGAGAAACTGGATATTTCACAAAAAACGGTGGAAAATCAGATGGGAATAGCATTGAAAAAATTAAGAGAAATGTTAAAAGATTATCATTTTAACAAAAAATAAATTCAGGTGTTAGGGTAATTGAGGTACTAAACGTCATTAACGTAACAAGAGTAGAACATGGACTACAGTAAAATTGCAAAATACTTGGCAGGTGAATCTGTATATCAGGAAAAATCTGATATTGAAAAGAGGGTTAAGGAAGACCCTGTATTTTGTGATGAATTGGAACAACTGGCATCAATATGGAAAGATGTTGGTTATGCCAGAATTGAAGAGAAGGGTTACCAGGAAAGACAATTCAAAAAACTTTTTGCAGATATAGAGACCAGAGGCAGGCAAAGTAAGGGTTTTAGAATGAAATTATATATTCCGGTTGCTGCTACTGTATTACTTCTGGCTACATCTGTTATTTTCTTCAAACTTAATAGGGCTATATACAAATCAGGAGATGAAAAGAAAAAAATTGTTCTTGCTGATAATAGCACAGTTATTTTAAATAAAAACTCAATATTGGAGTATTATAAGTGGTTTAACGTAAGAAATGTAACATTAAACGGTGAAGCTTTTTTTGA
>JBNLCS010000832.1:0-2226 GCA_050303935.1 Bacteroidales bacterium | reverse complement strand
CAGGCAACCTATTTCATAGTTGTCCAGGTAACACCTGGTCGGCCTGTCATCATAACTAACAATAAGACGGATATTTTTATAACCCTGTTCACGGATACTTTGGTAACATTTTGCAAAGAAATTCGGACGTCCCGAGGTACGCACTAAAATATTGATCAACGGTTTGTTCATTTTTTATTGGGTTTAAAACATGAATAACTTCTACAGGTAGTTCCAAGAGGACCTTATTAACAACTGAACTAATACAGGCATTCCCATGCGGATATTTTGCCAGTAGGGAAATACTCAACATCTCCAAATCCGAGAAACTGATTTTTACAGGTTTGTCCATTCTTTTATTGGCCAGAATACGTAAACCCCTCTTTTCTAGGTTTTCATACATGTCCCTACAAGTATCATAAATGAATTTTGTGATTAATTGGTTGTTGTTTTTCAATATGTCCCAATCAACATCCCTTAAAAAAAGCATGAGGCTTCCCATTTCATTAAAACTTAGTTTATAACTGGTCATTTGCATGGTTGTATATCTTTTTACCATATTCATCATATCGTTCCAAAACCGCCTTGGTTATATTGTCAAAAATGATGGCCGTATGGTATTGCCCTTTGTACCGGCTGTTAATAAAACGGTAGCGTAACCCTTTCATTCCCATTTCACGGCTTACTTTATCCTCTTTGATCCTGCTGCTGCGGTATACCTTAGTGCCATCTTTCAAATAGAGGCACACGAAGGTGAGGGAACGTTCCTTGTCGAAAAACTTAGGCATGGTTTTGTATTTTCATGGTTGCAAACTGGCTTAGAAAATGCCCCATCAGGTGCGGTATGTTTTTCTTTACATATGCTTCGCACCTTCTGAATTGTACCAGTCCAGGGTTGTCCAGGTATAACCGGAACAGTTTATGGAGTTGGTCAAGTTCCTTGTTTTTTTGTTGCTCACTTTTCTTTTTTCGCTGTAAATGTTCAAATTTTTGTGGCCAGGTAGCAGTATAAACAAAGCTCATGTAAGGCTTGCCTGTCTGGGGGTTGTTCCCTTTCCTGTTCAAATCAAGATATTGTCCGGGAAATATCCATTGCATGTTGATGTTATGCCTTGCAATCATACGTTTGGCCTTGTCAATACGCCATTTGTAAATTTTTCGTGTGTTTTCAATAGTTTTCAAAGACAGGCAGTTGGTAAAATAAAATTGTTCAACATAAGCCAGGGTGTTTTCCAGGTGTGATGTATTTATCGACCTTCCTTCAAAAAGCTGGTTTAATGTATACCAGAAAAACCACCGGGCAGCCCCTTTCTGGTATTCCCGTAATTTTGATTCCGGTGCCGGCGTGGCCTTTTGTTCTTTTTTAACCCATTTTTGGATAGCCAGACGGGATTTCTCATCCATCCTAGTTTGGTTTTCATGCCAGGTTTGTGATATTCCCCAGTGTTCTTTTTCAAAGTTCTTTTTCGGTGTTCTTTCCTGTCCTTTTATACTTTCATCCCTGACGGCAGGAAAGGTTTCCTTATCAACAGCTATATTTGAATTATTAAAAAGCTCTTTTTCAAGGGTAAGGTGTACTGGCGTGAAACTTGTATTTAAAGAAGTTGGAGCTGCCTTTTTTTCGGCTTTTGAATATTTCGATGAAGGCTTATACTCCGGGTTTGTAATGTCATTAATCAACAAAAAATCCGGGTTTATGAACAGTTCAAAGTTCATCTGCGAACCATGGTTAATTTTCTTGGTTATTGCCCCGGCACCTATCAAACGGAGCAACTGCCTGTACACCGTGTTCCCATTAATTTGGATCGTGTTTTCCACCCATGAGAGGGCTTTCCTGTTAGTGGATAACCGGACAGGTTCAGAATCATCAATATCCCTTAGTCCTGGCGTATCCTGGAATAATTCGTTCCGTTTGTAAAAATGCCGGGAAAGGAGCGTTAATATCCTTGCAAAAAGTTTTGAATGCTGTGGACGGAGTTGCTTACACAGTGGTTTGTCCTTGTTGTATCCCCCTGCAAACTGGTGAAAAGCTTCCAGTGAGCTTTTAAAATCCAATACCGGGTATTTTAAAATTGCCATATTGTACTTGTTTTGGGTTTATTATTATTACCGTAAGAATAGCCCGGTGAAGTATTTACATACTTACACCGGCTTGTGCTATTCCCCAGTGCTATTTTTTATAAAATGGAGGTATCCCTGATCTTTAGACGAAGGATACACTTATTTAAATAATGTTGTTTTCTGTGT
>JBNLCS010000831.1:0-2613 GCA_050303935.1 Bacteroidales bacterium | reverse complement strand
ATTATTTAACTTTTCAAATCGTAGATTGGATTGATATATTTACACGAAAAGTTTATCGCGACATAATTATTAATAGTTTTAAATTCGCTATTAAAAATAAAGGATTACAATTATTTGCTAATGTGATCATGTCCAATCATGTTCATTTGGTTGCACAAAGCAGTGAATGGGCATAAAGTGCAACCGTAAGGGACATTAAAAAGTATACGGGTAAAAAGATCATTGAAGCCATACAAACAGTTCCTCAAAGCAGGCGATAGTGGGTGTTAAACAGGTTTTCTCTCAATGCTCAAAAACATAAAAGGAATAAAACATACCAGGTGTGGACACATGAAAACCATGCAATTTATTTATATAGTCCTGATTTTATAAGGGAAAAAATTGAGTATATTCATGATAACTTAGCGAAGCGATCTCACGAAGCGTTAGCAAGTAATCCTGTTAGAGCATGAATAGTAGAAAAACCGGAAGATTATCTTTATTCAAGTGCGCGGAATTATGCTATGTTGGAATCAATTGGTATTGAAACAGAAGATCCTATAATAACTATAAAAAGGCAATAATATTAGTTATAGCTGGATTTAATACTTTAGCCTGGAATGCAGGCCCACACAGATGCAATAAATTATAACCCGTTGGCGCTGATTTGTAATTTTTTTGATCATTATAACTCATCCAACATTAAAAATAAACCCAACCCCATGCCTGTTTTCAAGCTTTATGGATTTATCTGCTTTTAAATATTTTCTAATACGGGATATAAAAACATCCAGGCTTCGGCCATTAAAGTAATCATCGTTTCCCCATATGCTTTTTAATATTTCTTCACGGTTAAGCAGCTTTCCCTGGTTTTTTGCAAAATAGGTAAGTAACTCTGCTTCACGCAGCGTAAGTTTGTGCTCAATATTGTCGGTAGTTAACGTTAATAATTCAGTGTTAAAAATATATTTCCCAATAATAATATTTACTTCATTTATTTCGTTGGAAAATACCTTTGAACGTTTTAAAAACACTTCAATTTTGAGCACCAGTTCTTCAATACTAAATGGTTTTATGATGTAGTCGTCAGCTCCGGACGAAAGCCCTTCAAGTTTGTCTTCCAATAATGCTTTTGCGGTTAAAAATATGATGGGGATTTCTTTATTTTTGGTCCGTATTTGTTTTGCAAGGCTTATCCCATCCATAACAGGTAGCATAATGTCAAGCACAATAACATCAAAAGCGTTCCGGTTATAACATTCCAGTCCCTTTTCTCCATCTTCGCAAAGTGTCACATTGTAGCCCCTTCTTTTTAAATTGTCCTGGGTCACGAAACCCAATGTAGGGTCATCTTCAACGTATAATATGTTTGCGCTTTCCTTCATAGTAATTTTAAAATATTATTTGTACTTCGGTGCCTTTGTTTTTTTCACTTTCCAGTTTAATTTTCCAACCATGTGCTTTTGAAACGTTTTTAACATAACTTAGCCCAAGGCCAAATCCCTTTACATTGTGTATATTGCCGGTTGGTACCCTGAAAAATTTTTCAAAAACTTTTTTTACATATTTCTTGTCAATGCCTTTGCCGTTGTCTTTTATGGTTAAACTAAACTGTCCATTTTTCTCCGTGAGGAATACTTTTATTTCGGGTTTCTGTTCACAATATTTCAAGGCATTGTCTATCAGGTTAATAATTACATTTTTTAAATGTACCGTATCACAATAAATCTCTGCCTTATTAACCGTTTTGTTGAAAATTATTTCAGCATTGTCTCTTTGCACCCTTGCTTCAAGGCTATCAATAACCTCCTCAATAAGGGCAACCAGATCTACCTTGGTTTTTTTTAGTTTGGGGTTAAGGTTTTCATTGTTCGAGTTATGCAAAACCTTTAAAACCTGCTCATGCAAATGGACGGATTGTTCTTTTATTATTGAAGCATACTTTTTAATCCTCTCTGGTTCTTTTGAAACTTCATTCTCGGCCAATACATCGGCAGAAAGCGATATGGAAGTAAGAGGGGTTTTAAATTCATGGGTTATATTATGAATGAAATCCTTTTGGATCTCAGACAAGCGTTTTTGCCGTAGAATGATAAAAATGGAATAAACAAAAAAGGCAACTACTATGAGTAAAATTGCCGATATAAAATACCACACCGAAAGGCTTTGCATTACCATTTTATGCCTGTTGGGAAAGTAAACACCAAAATAATAGATGTATTCATCCCATTTGGGAAAAATTTTATCTTCCCGTTCCTGATACTTATCGTTTGTTAAATTTATATAATTACCATAAACCATTTTATCGGTTGCACAATCGTAAATAGCGTACTCAAAATCAAGTTTGAGGTTACGGGTTTCAAATTCCCTGACGAGGTAATATTCCAGCACTTTAACATCAATTACATCGTTTATGTTTACTACGTAGTAATCAGGGCTCATTTGTTGGATAATATTCTGATAAGGCAAATTACTTTCATGGTATTCAGAAAGTTTTTCAGCAACTTGTTGCAATGTTATACGAATTGATTCCCCAAGCCTTTTATTTTCTTGGTTATATGAACTGTAAATAAAATACAGTTGTATAGAAATTATTCCAATAATTACAATCGTACCAAATAGTATAACAACTTT
>JBNLCS010000830.1:0-4240 GCA_050303935.1 Bacteroidales bacterium | reverse complement strand
TTATAAAACAGATGTTTAATCAAATTTTATACGAGTGAAACTATTTTCTGAGTAGTCTGGTATAATAATATGTTATTTAGAAGCAGTATAATAAGAATTTAGTTATTTAATAAATATTTAAAACAACTTGTTTAGTTAATATGATCATTTAATATAGGTTTAAGAAAGAAAAATTGTAAATATGAAAAGAAAAGTAGTTGTATTTTTTATAATATCGATTATTAGTTTCCAACTTTATGGTCAAAATGAACCTGTTATAATTGAGGCTGAATCAGGTACATTGGGAACAGATTATGAAATTAAAACGGAAAATGAAATTTCTTACATTTCTCAAAAAACAACATATGTAAATACTGAAAATCCTGGCACTACTGATAAAGTAACATCGTATGAAGTTACTTTTAACGAACCCGGGATATATAAATTATTTGTGAGGTTACGTATTGGTGCTGCAAATTTTGACGATGATAGTTTTTTTTATGGAAACGGATTTGGGGTAAAAGATACCATATCTGACGGAGACTGGATCAAGTGTAATGGGCTTGGTTCGGCTGGTTTTGCTGACAGTAATGATCTTGTAGAAGGCCAGGGGATTTCCGATATTGAAATTTGGAAATGGTTGTCGGCATCAGAATTTACCGGTGGTGATGATCCGGTTACGTTTAATGTTGATGCCGGCCAGCTTACCCAAACTTTTCAATTGGGGGCACGTGAAGATGGTTTAGATATTGACAAAATTGCTTTTGGCAAACAAGATATTTATTACACGGTTGATAACCTGGATAAAGGGGAATCCGGATCTGATACCCGTCTCGTTGATACTACGTTAAATTTTGGAAATGACAAATTTCTGGGTTGTGCTTACAGTTATAATGATCAGCAGGGCTTCATAAAATACTGGAACCAGGTTACCCCGGAAAATGCAGGGAAATGGGGATCAGTAGAAGGGTCACGCGATAATATGAATTGGGGTGGCTATGATGAGGCATACAATTTGGCCTTAAATAATAACATGATTTTTAAACATCACGTGTTGGTTTGGGGATCACAACAACCGGAATGGATGGCTTCGCTTGATTCTGCTGAACAAAGGGCTGAACTGGAAGAATGGTTTACCGCTGTAGCAAACAGGTACCCAAACATTCACCAAATCGAAGTAGTTAACGAACCATTGCACCAACCACCTGACAGTGAGCATAGTGGTGGATATATTGAGGCCCTTGGCGGTTCAGGCAGTACAGGCTGGGACTGGATATTAGAATCCTTTCGTATGGCACGTGCCACTTTCCCGGATACCACTGTTTTAATGATTAACGAATATGGCATAATGGACAGTCCTGATAATACAAGAAGATATATAGAAATAATTAATCTCCTTAAAGAAGAGTATTTAATAGATGCTGTCGGTTTTCAGGCACATGGGTTCTCACATTGGGCTTCAAACAGCACTGTGTTGAGTAATCTGGATAACCTGGCTAAAACAGGCCTTCCATTATACATTACCGAATTGGATATTGATGGCCTTACAGACATTGAACATGTTCATGGTTATATGAATTTATTTCCATTATTCTGGGAATATCCTTCGGTTCAGGGTATCACCCTTTGGGGATATAAACCCGGTATGTGGAGAACTGATCAGGGAGCTAATCTTCTTGACGGTTCGGGAAATGAACGACCTGCAATGAAATGGCTTAAGGCTTATTTAAACAATACGTTCGTGCCAAATGAATCCATTAGTGTATCTTCGGTTAATGGTGAAACCACTATTGAAAGAATTGGCGGTACATTGCGGCTACAAGCTACAGTGTCTCCCGATACATCGACATTACAAACAGTTGATTGGAGAGTGAGTAATAGCAAGGTAGCAACAATTACTCAAAAAGGTGTGTTAAAGGCAGTATCTGAAGGTACGGTTACTGTTACAGCAAGATCTTTGGAGTTGAACAGTAACATTTCTGATCAAATTAAAATAACAGTTTCCGTTCCTACAGAAGCAAAACAAATTACCAAAAACAAGAAATTTCAAATTTATCCAAATCCGGCTATTGATGGTAATTTCACTATAGAAGTATTGCAGGATGTTGTTTCTGTGGTGATTATGGATGTAAATGGTAAAGAGGTTTATAAATCTGATATTAATGGCCTGACTTTGCTTAATTTACACTTTAATGAACCACCAGGAATATATCTGATCAGGTTGTATGACGGATACAGGTATTATTATGATAAAATAAGTATTAGATAAAAAGATATTTCGCCTTTAGGTTGTTTAATAGTACTAATTTTTGCATTTGTAAGAACAAAGGGGAAACAGTTTTCGATTTTTTTTAAAAATTAAAGGATTATTACATCTTTTAGGCGAAATATCTTTCATCGTCATAATGAACTATTAATTAACATGAGCAGAAATAGTAAATCCTATCATGCTAAAAACCAACAAAATAATATCGGGTTATTGTATAAGGAATAATGGAATGATGGAAAACGGTTAGAAACGAATTGTAATCTCAACATTGTTCCATCTTTCCACCATTCTAATCCACCTACACTAATATAGCATTTTGTATGTCAAATGATTACTATTACAATTTCGTCGAAATGTCAATCAGCTCTTTTTAATGACTATTTTTGGGATTAATTAAGCAGGCTAAGGCTTCTTCAACGTTTTCCAGCGGTAATTTACAAACATTGTTTTCGCAAATATAGATTAATGATTTTTCTTTTTTAACCCGGTTCTTCAGTGGCAATATTTCACTTTCCTTTTCTGATCCGGCAAATAGTACCCCTGGTAAGTATGTGCCCTGAATTTTTTTTCTGAAACCGGTACAATTAATTCCTGTTACTACTATTTCTTTTGATTTATTTTGTTCAATCAACGAATTATATCCCCATTTTGCAAACGACCGTATATGCTTAAGGTTATCTGCCTGGGTGTTACACATAGTGTTATATATATCATTAAATTCATCCAAACCGAAATAATAAGCCAGGTGTTTTAAATTAGATGCCATTGTTGCATTCGAAGAAGGGATTACATTATCCATTACCTCGATCTTAGGTTTTAGATTATCATCGTTATTTTGGATGTTGTAAAAGAACAAACCGGTTGTATCATCATAAAAAAGTTCGACAGCTTTTTTTGTTAGCTTTAATGATAGTTGCAGCCATTTTTCATCAAAAGTAACCTGATACAGATTGATCATCATTTCGATGGTAAAGGCATAATCATCTAAAAAACCATTGATACTTGCTTTGTTGTTTTTGTAACATCTTGATAGTGTAAAATCCTTTCGGATTAATTGCTCCTTAATAAATGTAACACTATCAACAGCGATTTTCAGGTATTTTTCATTTCCCGTTGCTTTGTATGCTTCTATAATGCCATTTATTGTTAATGCATTCCAACTACATAGTATTTTATCATCGAGCAGGGGAGGGGTCCTTTTCTCACGTTGCGTCCTTAGTTTTTCTTTGTTTTTTATGAGAATATTTTTGAATTCATGCAAACTCAATCCATTCTTTCTGCAAAAATCTTCCGGATTTGATATGGCATGAAGAATGTTCTTACCATTTTCCCAATTACCAGGTAATGAAACCTGGTAGTATTTACATAACAATTCGGCATTTTTTCCTGTGATATCTTTAAATTCTTTTTTGCCCCAAACATAATATTTCCCTTCTTCGCCTTCACTATCTGCATCGTAAGCCGAATAGAAACCTCCATTTTCATTCCGCATATCACGAATTAAAAATTCAATACATTCTTCACAAACAGTTTTAAAATATTCATTTCCGGTTTTCATGTACATATGAGCGTAAAGGGCAACAAGCTGGGCATTGTCATACAACATTTTCTCAAAATGCGGGACATGCCACTGTTCATCTACTGAATATCTTGCAAACCCACCTGCAGCATGATCATAAATTCCGCCATTTGCGATGTGTGTTAAACTTGATTCAAGAAATGACAATATATCTTTATTGTTGGTCAGGTGCGAAAATGCGAGCAGGTATTCCCACACCACAGGTAAAGGAAATTTAGGGGCTTCCTGAAATCCACCGTGTTTATGATCAGCATATCTTTCAAGTTCCTTGCTTATTTTATCATGGTCTATAGGAATATTTCCACGTTGTTGGTGGATCAATAGTTTATCATTTTTTTCAATACCTTCTTCTATTCTTTTTGCTTGTTCTGTGAAAAGTTCCGGTTCATTTTTGTACTTTTCTTTTAACTGGG
>JBNLCS010000829.1:0-2535 GCA_050303935.1 Bacteroidales bacterium | reverse complement strand
ACCCACTTGTGGCACTTTCTCTAATGCAGCCATGTAATCGTTGAATTCTGCTTTTAACCCGGGATTGTTTTCGGCAGCCGTTTGTAAATAACTACCCAGTTCCACCTGGGCAGATACTGACAAAACAAACACTATCAGGTTTATCAATATTAATTTATATTTTTTCATTTATTTTTCTTTTTACATTTTAAATGTTGCATGTAACCTTAAACACTATACCTTATTCCTTAATTTCTTCTCCTGCCACATGCAATACAAAACAGGCACCACAAACATGGTCATAACCTGAATAATCATACCTCCAAAAGATGGTATTGCCATTGGCACCATGATATCTGATCCTTTACCTGTAGAGGTGAGTACAGGTATTAAGGCAATAATGGTTGTTGCCGCGGTCATCATGGCTGGCCTTACCCGTTGTATACCAGCCTCCAATACTGCTTCACGGACACCTTCCACCGAATCAGGTTTTTCCCTTTCAAAAACCTGCATCAGATATGTACCCATAATTACCCCATCGTCAGTGGCAATACCGAACAGGGCAATAAACCCTACCCAAACCGCCACACTAAGGTTAATTGGGTGCATTTGAAACAAATCCCGCATACCAACCCCGGCAAAGGAGAAGTCCATAAACCATCCCTGACCATATAACCAAATCATAATGAAACCTCCGGAAAAAGCTACCAAAATACCCGTAAAGGTCATTGAAGCAGTAGTTACAGAATTGAACTGAAAATAAAGAATTAAAAAAATCACAATTAATGAAATTGGTACAACGAGCATCAATCGTTTGGTAGCCCGTATCTGATTTTCATAATTCCCGGTAAATACATAGCTTACCCCACCCGGAATTTGTAATTCCCCGGCATCGATTAAATCATTCAGGTAAGCTTGTGCATCCTCTACAACATCAACTTCTGCATGGTCTTCTTTTTTATCAAAAATAACGTAACCAACAAGAAATGTATCCTCACTTTTTATCAATTGCGGACCACGGGTATAGGTAATTTCAGCTAGTTCTCCCAACGGAACCTGTACCCCGGTTGGTGTTGGAATAAGAACTTTGGTTAAATCGTTGGGATTATCCCTGTACTCTCTTGCATAGCGCGCACGTACCGGGAAACGTTCACGCCCCTCGACCGTACTGCTTAATTTCATACCTCCAATGGCCCCGCTTATGTAATTATTCATATCCTGGATGGTTAATCCGTAGCGTGAAATAGCCTTGCGGTTTATCTTTATCTCAAGATAAGGTTTTCCAACAACCCTGTCAGCAAAAACCGAAGCTGGTTCTATACTTGGTACTTGTTTTAAATAATTTTCCAATTCAAGCCCGACCTTTTCTATGGTTTCCAAATCGGGTCCAAAAACCTTAATTCCCATTGGCGCACGCATTCCAGTTTGCAGCATCACCAGTCTGGTTTGAATGGGTTGTAACTTCGGAGCTGACGTTAACCCCGGGACTTTTGATTTTTTTACAATCTCGTCCCATATATCATCCGGAGATTTAATATGTTTACGCCACTGACGAAAATATTCCCCTTTATCACTCACGATAAGTTCATCTTTATTAATAACGCGAAAATCGTCAGTTTCAGGATTATAGTGCCCACCCTTTTTCAGCACAAATGCACCATCATTATTCACCTTAAACCGTATTCTATGCCCATTTTCATCCAGCATATATTCTGGTTTATAATTAATAATGTTTTCATACATTGATGTAGGGGCCGGATCGAGAGCAGAATTTACCCTTCCCCATTTTCCCACAACATTATCAACTTCCGGTATTGAATTAACATTTAAATCAACTTTTTTAATTACTTCGATGTTTTCCTGAATTCCTGAATGAGGCATAGTGGTTGGCATTAATAGAAAGGACCCTTCATCTAGCGATGGCATGAATTCTTTTCCTGTGCCCGGAAATATTTTTATTAATGATTGATAGGCATTTGAGGATTTTACTGTTACCGGCAAAAATCCAAAAAAACGTTCGGCACCCTGCCAGGTGAAAATACCAAATAAAACCACGATAATTGGGATACTCAGGAATTTCCATTTATTAGCCAGGCACCACCTTAATATTCTTGGATAGTATTTAACCACGGTCATCAATAAGCCTAGCACAACTGCAATTATAGCAATTACAAAGAGGAAGTTTATGAACAAACTATTTCCTGCACCCAGCGGCATCCACTCAGTTGTAAGAAAGTAAACCACAACCGTTAATGTGAGTGCTATATTGATATAATTGGTGTATTTTTCTTTTCTATCTTTCCATTTGTAAGAAAAGAAATTATTAAACGCCAGTGCAATTAGTACAAACGGAAGAAACGAAGGGGAAATTATCAAAACAACAATACCTAATATTGCCATACCTACGCTAATTACTTGAGAAATCCTTCTTCTATCAAATTTTATTGAAAATATTATATGCGCAAGTGTTGGTATGAAAACCAAACCAATAACTAAGGCGGACAACATGGCAAATGTTTTGGTAAAAGCAAGCGGTTTAAACAGTTTTCCTTCGGC
>JBNLCS010000828.1:0-5801 GCA_050303935.1 Bacteroidales bacterium | reverse complement strand
CCTATTTTTTCTGAAATTTGCTTATTGGCGTTTATCGTTTCCCTCGAGCGTTCACTTACTTCCTGTATACCGAGCCGGGCTGTTGATGCTATTTTTTCTGTTTGTCCGGCATTTGCTGTGTTTTGTTCAATGTTAGCAACCATCTCTTCCATGGTAGACGAAATTTCTTCCGTTGATGAAGCCTGCTGATTTGCCCCCTGGCTCATTTCCTGGGCAGAGCTGCTTATTTGCTGGCTGGCTAAAAGAATATTTCCAGACCCGCTTAAAATACCTTCAACTATGTCACGTAACTTAATTCCCATATTTGCAAGGGCATTTGCCAATTGTCCGACTTCATCTTTTTGACCAACCTCGATGGTAGCTGTTAAATCGCCTTCTGATAGTTTTTTTGCAAACTCAACTCCCCTGATTAGTGATCGGGAAATTGATCTTGAAAATGCAATACTTACTACCACAATAATAAATCCAATAATAATTGCGATAATAAATATTTGAAAAGCCAGGGAACGTATTGGTTTCCTTACTTCAGCCTCATCTATTTCCGCAAGCAATGCCCATGTAAAATCATCAATTTTAACCGGAGTATATGCCGAAAGGACAGGATTACCGTTGTAATCAATAATTATTTTTTCGTCAGCATACCCGTTTAATGCATTTCTTGAAGCTTCGGTATCTACCCCATTATTGGTAACATTTCCCGCGAAGGATGCATTTACCGAGTGGCCTTCGGGATCAAGATAGGAATCTGACCGCATAATTTTATCCTGACCAACAAGATATGTTTCCCCGGTTTCTCCCATCCCGCTTCTTTCCTGCATAACAGAATTAATATCATGTAATGAAACCTGATATGCCAAAACACCAATTAGTTCACCTGAATCGTCATTTATTGGCCCCGATATAAAGCATGCCGGTTCGTTAGAAACATCATACCAACTAAAGTCAATAAGGCTGAAACTACTTAACCCTTTTTTATAAGCTTCTGCAATTCCTGTATTTGATAAACCACCTGTTACCAAATTCTGACCTAAATCAGATTCTTTCGCCACGGTATATACAATATCCCCTTTTTTTGAGATTATAAATAAATCGTAGTATCCGTATACTTCAACATATTGTTTTAACTTTTCTTCAAGCAATTTGTCCCGCCTTAAAAATTCATAATCATTCTTTACTGTTGAATTAAAAGCTGTAATATACGTTTGTGCGGCATCTTGAACAGATTCGTTATTTGCATAAACTTTTATATCATTCAACCTGTCATTAAAATACTTTTCAATCTGTTTTTTCTTAATTTCACGTATGGCAACGAGTTGTTTATACGACTTGCCCATTATTTCCTTTTTTGACTGGACAAAGGAAAGTACGCCCAGCACAAAAATACCCATAATACCTATTGTCAGGAATACAAGTATAATTTTTGAGGATATTTTTAAATTTTTCATATAAACGTTTATTTATGTTGAAATAAATTGTTTTCCGAAAGAATATTTTTTAGTATTAAAATTTCTCAAATTCGTTATCAGTGCCTGGTTTTTCAAGCATTGGTTCATATTTGTACGGCATTTCGGAATGATCCGGGTTAAACGTTTTCAGCTCATTGTTTTGTGGCATTTCATCGTCGTATCTTTTATACGATTTTTTAACGTTATCAGAATCTACTTTAAAAAAGCCTACTAAATTTTTCAGCTGTTCTGCCTGGCTACTCATTTCTTCGGCACTTGTAGCCAATTCTTCACTTGCCGCTGCATTTTGCTGGGTTACCGTGTTTAACTGCTGAATGGCATTATTGATCTGTGATGCCCCATTGTTTTGTTCCTGGCTGGCCGAATATATTTCCTGAACCAACTGTGTTGTTTTTTCCACTTCAGGCAAAATTTCTTTCATTTTCTTTCCGGCTTGTTCTGCCAAATCGTAACTGTTTTTTGCCTGCCCTACGATCTCTTCAGCAGCCACTTTACTTTTTTCTGCTAATTTGCGAACTTCCGCGGCAACCACTGCAAAACCCCTTCCGTGTTCTCCGGCACGCGCTGCTTCAACCGCTGCATTCAAAGCCAGGATATTGGTTTGAAAGGCAATATCTGTAATAATGTTTATCTTTTCAGATATTAATTTATTGGCGTTTACAGTGTCTTGTGACTGTTTGCTTACATCCAGTATTCCATGTTGGGCAATAGCTGCTATTTTTTCAGTTTGCCCGGAATTTTCGGTATTCTGTTCAATGTTGGCAGTCATTTGTTCAATGGTAGATGTAATTTCCTCAACGGAAGAAGCTTGTTCATTCGCTCCCTGGCTCATTTGTTGTGACGAGCTGCTTATTTGTGTACTTGCAGAAGCTATATTGTTTGAACCCGAAATAATTTCAGATACAATCTGCCTTAGTTTTTTAACCATCCTCGACAAAGCCTCTGTCATTTGTCCAACTTCGTCGTCCTGATCAGCTTGTATGGATTTTGTTAAGTCGCCATCGGCAATGGTTTTTGCCAAATCAACTGTTTTAACAATTGGTCTTGTTATTAGCGCTGATATAATATAACTAAGCACGAAACCAATAATTAATGCAATAATGATGAGCGAAAGGTTTACTGTTCCAGCTTCCTTTTCATGAGATTCTGCTATAACTGCCGATTCTTTTGTATATCTGTTTATAACCTGAAGTAACGAATCAATTTCATAATTTAATTGCGCTACTTCTTCTTCTATCATTTCTTCATACGTTTCAACAGAACTAAGATTATGCTGGGCTAATGATTCGAATAGTTTTTCTGCTTCATCTTCAAAATCTTTGTGTTCCTCATCAATCTTTTTTAATGCTTTTAAGACATCCTGAAATTCTTTTGTTCTTTTTTCTATTTTTTCATGCTTAATTGCACTTTCACACAATTTTTCAGCCTCAACGAGTTCTTTATCCGATAAATGTGCCAGATTTAAAAATTCCTCCTCAAGTTTTTCCTGTATTTTTGCTCTTTCAGCACTGTTTATTGAACTATTATGAGCGAATTTCAAAATCCTTTCTATTAAAACACTTTGTTCAAGCTGGTGGGCTTCTATTGTTGTAACATTATTTGATAGAGGGATGTCTTCTTCTGCAATACTATACAGCTCATGACCGACAGCTTTAAGATAAATGTAATTTACAACCCCTAAACCAATCATTAATAACAGAAGTACAATCGCAATTGACAAAATTTTGTTTTGCAGTTTTAATTTCAAGGCAGTATTCTTGTTCAAAAGCAGGAAATATACCAATGCTATAAAAATAATCAGGATAACGGCTATAGTTTTTATTTTACCTGAACTATGATTTGAACTACCAATAACTGATGCCTGGTATAGCTCAGAATTATCGAGTATGTGGTTTTTCTTTTTAGTATACCCTTTCAATGCACCAGGGCTACTTGAAATGTCAGCCAGCAGGTTGTTTAATCGCGGGTGTTCCCCTAACCATTGTACTTGGCCGGTTTCAAGGTTATAAATTGCCCCAAAAATTTTCAGATTTCCATTTTTAACCAAATTTTTTGTAATGTGGCTGTTTTTTAAAAGGTCTTCAATGCTTTGCCAAACATTTAATTCTATGGATGCAGTAAGCAATTCATGTGAGAATTGGTCACCATGTATTTCTTTTGCCTTATTAACTGCCGGGACTATATTATCCACCAATACAGGAATATTGCCATGCACCTCGTCGTCCCGGGCAACGGCTGTAACCGCTCCACAACCGCTATGGCCCATAATAACCAGCAAAGGGGTTTTTAAATGATCGACTCCATATTCTATTGAGCCTGATTCATCAATATCGCACACGTTACCTGCTACCCTGACAGTGAAAATATCCCCAATACCTGCATCAAATATATGTTCAACCGGTACACGGGAATCGGAACATCCAACTACAGTTGCAAAAGGATGTTGCCCGTTTTTACTGTTTAATTCTATTCTGGTTTTATCAAGATTAGGATATATTCTGTTGCTACTCACAAATCTTTTGTTTCCTTCTTTTAGGTTCTTTAATGCCTGATCAGAAGTAATATCTGAAGCATTTAACCCGATTATGCCAAACATATTTAATAGTAAGGCAAAACACATTAAACAATTATATCTTCTCATAATTAAATCGTTTTAATTAAAATCAACTCATTTATTTTTTTACTTAAATTTTCATTAAATAATTGCAAAACTCTATTTATCATTTATTTATATATTTCAATTCTTAAACCATTACATGTATTATATCATTCTACTTGGTTTGAAACAGACATCTCTTCTGACAAATCGGAAATATCGATCAACTCATTTATTGAGAATATCTTGTTCACATTCAGGATCATTATAAAACTTTTATCAACAGGTTTATACAATCCCTCAAGAAATTCAGAACTAAAGCTATTCCCAATTTCTGGTGGGACCTGAACCTGATCATGTGTAATTTCAATAACTTCTTCAACAGCATCAACAAGAACCCCCAGATTGATAGTTTTTTTATCTATGCCAATTTCCAAAACCAGAATACACGTGTTAATTGTGTTGTCGAAAGTTTTCATTCCCAGTTTAACGCGGAGGTCAATAACTGGTAAAACAGCCCCTCTCAGATCAATTATACCTAAAAAATAATCCGGTGTTTTTGGAATTTTAGTAATCCTTGATAATTCTAAAATGATCTGAACATTTGTAACATCAATAGCATATGTTTCACTATTCATCCTGAAAGTTAAATAGCTACTACTTTCTTCTTTTTTATTCTTTTTCGCTTCCATTCTCATTAAATGTTTTTTTAAAATTAATTCCATCAGGAAAAAATAAATCTCCTTGCAATACTTCATCTATTGCTTTAGGTAAGTCTTCAAATATCCTGTTTTTAAATACACAACCTTTAAACCCTGTTTCTATTAGTTTTATAAGAAAAACTTTTTCGGAATGCATGGTTACGGCAATAACCTGTATTTTATTGTAATCCCAAATAGCCCGCTTTGTAGTTTCAAATCCATCCATTTCATCCATCGCAATATCCATAAGTACAATATCAGCCCGATAAATATTTGAAAGTTTCAAAAATTCTATTCCATTTGACGCTTCGGCAATTACTTTGTAATTCAATTTATTTTCAATATAGTTTTTAAAGTGTTTTCTAAATTGAATATTATCGTCTACAATAATGACCTTTATGTTATCTTCCATTTCATTAAAATTCTTACTGTAAAATTAGTATTTGCCGTGCTGCGATTACAGAGGTTTTTTCCTAATTTTATATGGAAAAAACACTAAAAAAGCATAGGGGAAGTTTCATTTGTTAAATGAGAAACCTCACATTTGAATGTGAGGTTTTTTAAACTCATTTTTATTTTACCTTGGTAATATCGATTATTCAACTTAATAAAAAATTCAAGCGTTCTTTTACACGTGCTACTAGAAAGTATTTGATTTTTGTCCAACAATGTTTTCGTTACAATTTGTTACAAAACTGAAATATTCCTGAAATATTCTGATCGTTTCTTTGATCCATGTTTAAAAAAGTTGAAATGAGAAAAAGAAAATATCAAATGAAACATCCATGATAAAAATGTCTATCACACACGAGAATGATTATAATGGATGTTCCATCTGACTATTGAAAATTAAATTACAGACAGATGAAACAAAAAAATTATATTATAGTATGTTTCTTAATTTATTTAAGCCTTTGCCAAAATTTATCTTCTCAAAAATTAAGTAAAAAAGCATTTACCGTTGATTCTTGCATTCAAATTGCACTGGAAAATAATTTAGAATTAAAAGTATTTGAGCAGGAAAAAGAAATTGCTTTA
>JBNLCS010000827.1:0-8328 GCA_050303935.1 Bacteroidales bacterium | reverse complement strand
CCAAAGTCTTTATTGGTAAAATGTTCAGAAGCCAGGGCATATTCAAAATCGGTTACATAATCTTTTATATATTCCCGCTGGGTTTCGGTGAGTTCATCAAATTTTGGATCGTAATAACTAATGGGTTCTACAGAAGTGCCTGTTCTGCCATAAAACGGAGATACCCATGAACCGTCCCGGGCCCTGTCAATCCTCAAAATATATCCCCCTGTTAGCTCGTCCCCTTCATTATCTTCAGGTAGAAGCGTTGCTATATCTACCCTGTTTTTATCTATTTTAATTTTTTCCACTAAAACATAAATGCCAAGGTATTCTTCATTTATGATCAGTTCACAAAATTTTGTTCTTGGCGACCAATTGCCCGTTTTATTTCCTATGTAATAAGCCAGTGCATTTCGCATCAATGTTTTATCAGAAAAGGGCCCATGGAGCACCCAGTCATTTTCCGCTGGTAATCCAAGCAATGGTACATTAAGGTTGCTTCCTGTATCTGTTCTGGTTTCTATGGTATAATTCTTTTTTTCATAAAATATTTGAGAAGAATTTCCCCTCATTTCAATCCCAATTTTACCATTGTATTCATAAATTGTATCTTCCACACTATTCACGGTATCAATATTATTAATTACCAACATATTGGCTGTTATTTTAGGTTCATCTAAAATTTGCTGGCCACTTGTATTAATAATAATAATAGGTAAATCGCTTGAAGTAAGGTTTACTGGAGGTTCAAACCAATATGGTATCGGTTGAAAAATTATGGTATCAGAAGTAATACTGGCATGTAAAAACACACGTCCGCTCATATCGTCAGATGTAATACTTTCGTTAATTATTTGAACAGCCAATAAATTCTCTCCATTTAAGAACACGTCTTTGTCCAGCCCATAACTTTCTGGCAACCCTCTTCCCCATCTTCTCATCTGGGCTTCGTGTCCAAACAATACATTTTCATCAAATGTTGTTGGTGAACCCAGTATATTACTTGACCTTGCTACTTCCTTGCCATTAATATAACATACAAATGCATCATCATAATCTACATCTAGTATTAATTCATTAAGAATTGTGCTATCTGTTATATCAAATTTTTTACGCAAATAAATAGAACGAAATCCTTCAACCTGTGTATTATCGTCCCAATCACCATAACCAAAACCACCTTGCCCGGTTAACCAGGAGCTATCATTATATTCACTGTTCATCCAATTAGAATCCGGTTCACTATTAGCCGGTAAATATGCCCACTCATCATTTTCTAAAACAATTGATTCCCAATGTGTTTGACTATTAATAATAGGGTTTAGTATTAGTAATAATATACCTGCAACCAAAATTTTTAGTTCTTTCATAGTTCTTTTTCTAACTTCCTGATTTAATTTATTACACCTTGATAATTTATTTCGTAAGAATTTTTCCTGCATATGTAACCTGTTCATCAACTTCAATTTTATAAAAGAACAGTTTATCCGAAACATAGAATTTCACTGTTTCAATTTGAATTATATTGTTACCAGCAAAGCATTCTTTATTTTCTTCGTAGACTTTTTCACCTAGCATATTAAAAAAACTAATGGAGACTTTATTGTTTGTATTTAAGCTAAATCTGAAATTTACAATATCCTCAAACGGATTTGGATATGTTGAAACATTTGAAATAATTTCAGGTGTTTCAATATTGACAAAAGCCGGTTTTATTTTTGAAATTTCTGTATCCATCCAATCTATCCTTTCATAAAACCAGTTTTTTAAATAATCTACCTCATTTTGAAAGCTGTGCCCTATATATGAATTTGGCCAAATGTGTTTATCAAGTATATCAAAACGCTCAAAATTTCTTTGTTGCGCTTCATTCAACAAACCAGCACAAGAATCAAGTACAGCATAAATCTTCGGAATAGTAAACCTGTACTTTCTCAAGCTCTCCCATCTCCATTTCAAATATGTTTCAAAGTACGGGTCTTCCCTTAAACGGTCCCACCAAAACGGTATTTCATACCAGTCACCGGACCCCAAACCTTCAGCAACTGTTCCAACCGGATCATCTGCATCAAAAAAGTCTGCATTTCCAAAGCAGAGATTATAATCCCACAAAGGGCTCATCGTAAGCTTTCCACCATTGCTGTCTTTATCTTTATGAAAGTATACGCTTACCCTGTAGCCATCTAAATCCCTGGCCAGTTCGGTTATTAGGTAATAATCGATCCAGGAAATTACATCAATATAAGCCCTGTACCCTTTTTCCGGGTCTTTAAAATTAGCACCATCCAATGCATATTCAAAATCAGTAATATATTTTCTGATATACTCCTTCTGCTCTGTTTTCAGCTCATCGTACTTTGGGTCATAATAGCTGATGGGTACATCTACACTCCCCGTTCTTCCCATAAATGGAGAATTCCATGAGCCTGGCCTGTCCCTGTCTATCCGCATAATATAACCTCCGGTAAGCTCATCACCAGAGACATCAGTTTCTTTTAATGTTGCAATATCTACACGATTGTTGTCAATTTTAATTTTTTCAGTAAAAACATAGATCCCTTTATACTCATTGTTTAATACTAATTCGCAATACCTTGTTCTTGGCGACCAACGTCCGGTTTGATTACCCAGATAGTAGGCTATTACATTTCTCATTAACGATTTATCTGAATAGGGACCATATAACACCCAGTCATTTTCTTCCGGCATTCCCATAATCGAAACATTCAGGTTTGAATTTTCACCTGTTCTTGTTTCAACAGTGTAACTTAATTTATCTTTAAAGAAAATCTGTGAAGTATTGCCCCTTACTTCAATGCCTATATTTCCATTATATTCGTAATCTGCATCATTAATTGAATTATCTTTCCCTTCATTGTTAATAATTTTCATAGAGGCATTAATTTTAGGCTCATCGGGAATACTTTTTCCTTTTGTATCAATTATAACAATTGGAAGGTTGCTGCTTGAAAGATTTTGTGCAACGATATTAAACAAAATAAACGTAGCGGCAGCTAGTAAAACAATTCTTTTCATAAATTTTCACCTTGTTGTTTTCAAAAAGCAATTTCAATAACAGCAAGTAAAGTTAGTTTTTTTCAGATAAACCCACTTAAATACAATATTTTAATTCATCATTATGACTATGTTGCAAGCTTTTACCCTAACTATGATATAAATAATAGAATAGAATAGAATAAACAATTTTGGCCTATTATCATTTATGGCAGCTAACTGTAAAATATTTTATGGAATATCATGCTGTTTTTTTATGGGCTTCGTCTAAATAACCTCTTAAATATTAATCAAATAAACGTCTTTTAAGTGAACAAAAGCTTACAATATTTCTTTTTCATGGTATGAATGTATTCCATTAAAATATTTATTCCCAAAAAAACTTAACGAAAGAAAATTATGAAACCACTTTTACCGTTTTCAGGTAAGGTATTTAAATACTTTTCCTTTATGGTTGCCACTTTCCTTGCAACAAGTGGACCAACACGTTCTCAAGCTTTTACACAATTTGATGTTGATGGCGTATTTGTTAATTCAGAACATTTACGAATAACCTCTTATGATAAATACACTGTTGTTTCAGGCAAAAGCAAAGCAGCTACCGACCCGGTAGTAGCAGTAGTTTTTAAAAAGAATAATTCAGGTTATCATGAAAAAATTCAGGAAATATATTTTGGCGGAACGTATGCAGAATATACAGCAAGACCTGTTTCAATGTACGGTGATTGGTTATTAATTGGTAATGCCCAGCTTAATCAAGCATATTTATATGAACTTAATGATTCTACTGAAAAATTTGAATATGACAGACTATTTTACGGGTCTAGCGGATCAAATTTTGGCTATTCAGTTGATATTTATAATAATTCTCTTGCCATTGGAGCACCAAATGTCAATGCAACAAGTATGGTTTTAACTGTTTATTATCTTGGCTTTATAAAACAAGTTAAAACGGTTTATAGTACTGGAGCAGTTTATCGTTCAACCTTTAATGGTGCTGAATGGACAAGTGTGTCAACTATAAAATACCCGGTATCTGTGAATGGGGCAATCGGACATGGTTCAACAGGTTTTGGTCGCACAGTTGAAATAAATGATGATAACATTGTTACCACTTCTGCTGTAACAACGCATAATTTAATTGGTGGATTAGCGGGACCAACTGTATCTGTTTCTCATTCTCATTATTTGTGGATATTGAACAATACTTCTTCTTTTAATCAACGAATTCATTCTAAAAGGTCAGTTTCCTACGCAGCAATTGATATAGATATAAATGAACGGTTTTTAATTGTTGGCGAAGGAACAATAAATTCAAACAATGGTTTGGTTACTGTATTTGATTTGGACCAGGCAACAAGTGATTTAAATTCAACAAAAAAAACAATTGAGACAACTTCTGTTAACAATGATCGTTTCGGTACTTCAGTTGGTGTATACAGCTTTGATGCTGGAGAAGGGGAAAAAGAATATTATGCTGCCGCGGGTGCGCCATACGATGGAACAAATATATCTGGTGCCGGGTCATTCATTTTGTATAAACGAAATGAAAACGGAGACTGGCAAAGTCCAAAAAAATTATTTCCTCCATATCAGCAAAGCAATGAACATTTTTCAACAAACTTGTGCTTTAATGAGGGGCAGGTTTATTTATCAAGCCTGAGAGGTGGTATGCCATCATTTTATGAAATGGACCTTACCCCTCCTCCTGTCCTTAATCTGGAAGTGTCAAAAAATGAATATTTTGATTCTATTTCGCTTTCATGGAATGGCTATGTTGATGCACCTGAAAACTCTTTCAGAAGTGACGGGTTCAGGATTTATGATTACACAGGCTCAGAAATTTATGATATTACCGGTTCAAATATAGTATATGACTTGGTTTCGCCTGGAATTGTAAAATCATACAAAGTTGCAGCATACAATGTTTTTGGCAATTCAAAAAATGTGATTGATGCCGGAAAAACAAAAAATAAACGTACCATCAAAGGAAAGGTAAAGGCGCTGGATGTAAATGGGGGTGGCGGAATTGGCAATGTTATGTTGTCAACATCGGTTAACAGCCGTGCCATAGAATTATCTGGTGATGTAACCAGCTATCTTTACAATGATTCTTTAAATAATTTTCCAACCGATTCAATTACTGTTGAAGCAAGGTTTAAAACAACCGATGAACACTTTGGGCTTTTTTCATATGCGAGTTCAGATTTTGATAATGAATTTCTTGTATATTTTGTAGACAGCATGATAAATGTATATATAAAGAATACAATTGTTTTTATTGATACCATAAATTACAGTGACAATAAATGGCATCATATTGCCGTAAGTTGGGAAAATGCTGGTGGCATAGTCAGGTGTTATTTTGACGGTGAATTGTTGGATGGAACTGCAAATGGTATTACCGGACAAAAATTGGCGGAAAAAGGATTTCTTATCATCGGACAGGACCAGGATACTAAAGGAGGGGCTTTAGACGTTCAACAAGCATACAATGGATTAATTGATGAAATAAGAATTTGGAATGGCAGAAGACCGGACAGTGATATTAAAACTTTTAGTCAGTCTGTTTTAAGTGGAAATGAAAACAATTTGGTTTCATACTGGAATTTTGATCAATCCCCGGATGATCCTTCAGAAATTATAATAGATTATGCAAACAACAAAAGCACAACTGATAATCAACTTAAAAACTATAATGCGTACCTTGTTCCGGTATCTCAAAAATTTAACTTCCTGCAATTTACAAATGATGAAGATGGTATAAACAAGGGGAACTTTAGCTTTACTGATATTTTTTATAATGATATAGATACGTTTTTAATTACTCCTGACACAACAGGAAACAGAAGTTATTCGCCAGAAAATGAAGAAGTTATTCTTTCAGGAGCGTCACCAGCAAAATCAAACATTATTTTTGAGGACCTTTCAATGCTCACCGTAAAAAGTCATATTACTTTTGCAGGCACCAATTGCCCCGCTAAAAATGTGAAAGTAACCATAAAATCAAAATTAACAGGACAGGTTGTTGATTCGGTATTTACCCAGAATGACGGAAGCTTTGAAACAACAATGCAAAGTGGAACATATGTATTTACCCCTTATTATCCCAATCACACATTTAACCAGGATAGTATAGAGCTGGAAGTAAATAATTCAAGTGAAGGATTGGTGGATTTGTATGATATCACCACCTTCAATGTTTCAGGTAAAGTTGTAAAAGGGAGTTGTGACTATGAATTTGGAAAGGCGGATATAATTATCCAATTTCCATCAAGTTGTGGTGATAGTTTAATATACCTTACAACCACAACCGATGAAGGTGTTGAAAAGTATTCGGTTAATCTCCCCGCATTACAAGACGATTATACGATTCAAATTGATTCCGTTGATAATGAAGAATGGGAACTCATTCAAACTGGCAATCTTGGGTTTTTTGCTAAAACCAAAACGGTTAATCTTGCCGAAAAGGACTCTGTACTTGATTTTGTTTACCATTCTGAACCTGAAATAATAATTGCTTTTGGCGAATTTCCTTCTGCTTCATGCAATATTCCGGTAATGAAACAACTCGATGAATACGATTTTAATTTCAGGGTAGTTGAAAAATACGTTATTGAAGGTGATACTATGATTTGTCCTGTAACTACTCCTTTCGCTTTGTCAGTATTTGACGATATAGGCGATAAAGATGGGGTAACACATAGAATTGATACTACTTCAGATTATAAATATACTATTACAGGAGGGAAACCAAATATTGTAAATGGGGGAAACCATCCATTTCAGAAAAAATTTCAGCTTATTGCAGATGTTGATTTTGGTGGGACTGCCGAATTTACAAAATGGGTTTACGTTACTGGCAGCCGGCCAAGGGAGAAAACGTTTACAACGGTTTCACCTGAATTGCCTTTTATGATTTTACGTGACCCTCCGGGTGACGGAAGTTCTTCAACCATAAGTGAATCTGAGACCACATGCTTTGCCACTTCAATGAGCATTGAAAAAGATGCGAGCTTGGGTACTGATTTTACCTTAAATGCCGGTACTAAATTTCAAGCAGGACTTGGGTTTTCTGTGGAGACAGAAATAACCGCAAGCCTTTCGGCATCACTTGAAGTAGGGATTAAACAAATAAATACCCGGGAACATGAATTTTGCATGACTACTACCACTGAGTATTCAACGTCAGATGATGACTTATATACCGGCGAAAAGGGTGATGTATTTGTGGGTGCTGCACTAAACATTGTTTATTCAATTACCGATGTGCTTGAAATTAAAGATTGTACACCCGTATTGTCAAAAAACCTGATATACGGTTTGAATGGCCAGGGCGAAGGTCCTTTTAAAACAGTATATGCTTATTCTGAATCACATATCAGAAATTACATCATACCCGCCCTGGAAGAATTATCTGTTATTGATCCTGATGAAGAAAGAAGGCAACAATCAAAAGACCAGATTGAAGTGTGGAAACAAACACTTGATTATAATTCTGAATTAAAAGAAAATGCAGACAACCTGACTGTTTTTAACGGGGGAAATAATATTTCTTTTAGTTCAGGCGCCAATGTAACCAAATCATTGGAAACCAATGTAAGTGATAAACGTACTACCGATTTTAACATGTACCTGAATGCAGAGGTTGCCGTTGAACTGGGAGTTGATGTCGGGGGCATAGGTTTTTCATTCGGACGTCAGGTAAAAGCCTCCTGGAACCAGGGTGAATCAGAATCAATTACACGGAGTAAAAGTAGAAAAACATCTTTCACATTAAGTGATGATGATCCAGGAGATGCTTTTACCATTAATGCAAAAATTGACCCTGTTTATGCCACACCGGTATTTGAAATGTTAAGCGGGGTAACAAAATGCCCGCATGAACCGGGGACACAACCGCGTGAAGGTGTGCAACTTACCATTGATAAGAACCTGATATCCGGGATTGATGCTGACAACGAAGCTGTATTCACATTAAACCTTGGCAACACAACACAAAGTGGTGAAGATATTCAATATGAACTTCAGTTTCTGCAAGCCACAAATCCGGATGGGATTAAACTACGACTGGGCGGAAGCGAAATACAGGGGGGATCACCCGTACCTTACACAATACCCGGCTTAAGTTCTGTAAATGCCACTGTTACTGCCGAACGGGGGCCCATCGCGTACAACTATGAAAATCTTCAAATGGTGCTTAGATCGGGATGCGATGCCAGTAGCATTGCCGATACGGTCACATTTTCTGTAAATTATAATACGCCTTGCAGTGAAATAACACTTTTCAGGCCTGAAGATGGATGGACCGTAAATAATCAAAGTGATAAT
>JBNLCS010000826.1:0-8034 GCA_050303935.1 Bacteroidales bacterium | reverse complement strand
CATGTATGATTGTAAACTTTTTTGTATATATATTTTCTGCAAGTTTAATGGTACCATTTATCTTTTTAATATATCTATCATTTAATAATACAAAAAACTTGAATGACCATGAATCCTAACAAGTTGAAATTTTATGCTGTAATATTTGCATCAACAATTCTTCTTATTTTTTTCATAATATTTTATTCAATAGAAAAAATCGGGGGAAATGAAAATATTTGGATTGAAGCAGAAGATGCTAGTAAAATTGAAAAAGGATTGGATATATTTGAAAGCGATGAGGCATCTAATAGCAAAGCTATTGTAAGTAAAACCCAAAGTCACCGTATTGGGGCATTTGCAAGTTATGAGTTTAATACCATGAACAATGGGGACTATTATTTTTGGGCAAGGACATTTTGGCCAGGTGCATGTAGCAATTCATTCAAAATAAGTGTAGATAAATCAAATGCCTATATTATTGGGAACGATAATTTTTTAAATAATTGGCATTGGATACAAAAAGGTAAATTTGAACTTGCAACTGGCAAACATTCTATCACTGTCTATAATGAAGAATTTGATGCCCAATTGGATAAGATGTTAATAACTTCAAATCCTTATTTCATTCCTTCGGGATTTGGGATTTCAAGTGATTTTAATATAACATTCGAAGATGGCATCCCTGATTTTATGATTAGCAATACAAAAAATTCATTAGAAATAGTTAAAGCGAAAAATGATCATGTTTTGCGTATAAGGCCAATCTCAGGTTCCAATTCTTGCGAACTTTTATTTGACAAAACAAATAAAGATAACTTTATATTTGAAGCGGTTATGAAATTTGGATTTTCAATACAGGACCAAGAATTAGAGATTCTGTTTAATTATTCTGACGATAAAAATTACAATCTGATTAAAGTAGATAACCATAAAATTGAATTGTCAAGAATCAATAAAGGTGTCAACGAAATTTTAGTTAATGGATATTCAGAAACAAGCTGTTTAGATACTATTTATAAAACATACACAATTTTATATTCTTTTCCTGAAATGAAATTACTTATTGATGGTAAACCTGTATTAAATCATTTGTTTGATAACAATTTACAGGGAAAAATTGGTTTGAAATCAAATCATGGAACCCTATATATTAATAATGTCTTTAACACATCAGTTTTATATCCTTCATATTCGGAAAATTTCTTTTTAATGGACATGCATGAATTATTGTATGAAAACAAATCTAACATTACTTGGAAACAAACATCTGGAGATTGGAAACTAGATAGATATATAATGATCCAATCTTTAGAAGGACTAACCAGTAATTATGATCCTGCAATAATGATCTTTGGCAAAGATTATTGGCATGACTACTCATTTGAAACGGCTATAAAACTGGTTTCAAATGAAGCCGGGGTATACTTTAATTATAAAGACAGTAATAACTTTTATTTGTTAATGTTGGATGGTGAGGAAAACAGGTTAACCCTTTTTAAATCAGATAAAGGGAACATAAATGTTATGGGAGAAATAAACAAAAATTTAATTTATGATGAATGGTATAAGGTCAATGCGGCAAAATATAAGGATACTATTTATATAAGTATCGATGATCAAAATATAATTCAAAAATATGACAGTACTTTTTATGAAGGAAAAGTTGGATTTTGGAGTACAGCAAATAAAAAAGCTAATTTGTTTGATGATATTATGGTGACAGATTATAATTCTTTTAAAAAAAATAAGTATGGCAATAGGTATGAATATGTTTTTGAAATAAGGGATAAAGCCGGAAAAGATTTTAGTGATTGGGAAAATTCAGGAAATGTGTTTAAGGAAAAAGTCATACAATACAATAGTGAATATGTATACATAGATAAGGGATTAATTGATCCAATATTTATTAAAAACAAAAAGTCTTTTAACGGTAATTTTAAAGTGATATTACAATCTTCAAATTTGCCGGTTGATGTGAATTATGTGTGTAGATTTGATACAAAATCATCTAATGGTAATAATCATTACGAAATAATATTCGCTCGAAATAAGGTATTGTTTAAACGAAATGACAAAATTATAAAAGTCAAAAAAGTCTCAAATTATAGTAGAAACTATTTTGAAGTTGATTATAATAATAAAAAATGGAGTCTCAAATTAAGGCAAGATATATCATTTGAATTTTTGGATGATGTATTAATAGATAGCACTACAATTTCAGTTGGTTTTACAGGGATAGGAAAATCAGAAATATATATTCAACAAATTCTATTTGAAGATAATATTTAAAACTGATTATAAACCTCCTATCTATATTAGTCAATTTAAAAAATCCATTATGAAAACTAAATATGCAACAATAATTTTTTTAATAATCCTTTTTACTAATTCATGTAAACAAGAAAAAGAAATAGACAATGATTTTACCGTAATAAAGGTTGGTGAATTTTTTGTTAATAGCAGAGATTTTGCAGGATCTTTCAATAAACTTCAAACCGTAAACAGAAATTTAACACAACAAGAGCAGGTTTTGCTGCTATTGGATAATTATATTAGTTCGGGATTATTGATCGAATCGGCAAAAAAGTTAAACTTGGACCATTCAGAAGAATTTAAGGATAAATTCTTAAGATATGAAAAACAGCTAATAGTTAAATATAATAAGTTATCACGAATTGAAAAGAATGGGATTGCCTTTAAAAGCATTGATGATAAATTGGACATGCATAACCTTCAATATTGTATCGATCTTGTCCGTATTCCGAAAATCCACAAAGATATTAAAGATCAGATGCTCGATTTTTTTAATCAAGGGGCCGAAGTCTACATTATATATAACAATCCTGAATTTGAAAATTGGAAAAACAAAGGTTTAAGCGTTTTTAGGGACGTTCCAATACATTCTGTTTGCTTAACAAATAAGGTTATAACAGAAGTGGGAAAGATGCAGGAGGGTGAAATAAAACTTATTAAAGAACCAATGGCATATTATCTTATACGTAAAAAGCAGTTTATAAGTCCATCTTATAATTTTATTGACCATCAATCAAATATTAAAGTCAATATTGCCATGGCAGAATGTATTGAACAAGGAGATACAATATTTAATGATTACCAAATTAAAAATACGATCATTTGTAACGATGATCTTTTGCAAGAAATCGATTTTTCTATTTCGCCTTTAACTAACTTTCAAGAAAGAAATGATACTATCATTGCTATGTTTTGTGGCCAATCTATTTCGGTTAATACAATTAAACACCTTATAAAAGACCTCCCTGTTGAAATTCAAAGTTATTTTTATAATAAATCAACACGTAAAAAAGCTATAGCTACATTAATATTATCAAACTTTGAACCGTACGAAAGTGCTGAATACCAGGACTTCATCTATAAGAAATATTATATTAAATTGATAAAAGATGAAATTAATAAGAACGTCCCTAAAGATACTGTCCAATTCTTGAAAAAATGGATAAGTAGAGAATTAAGAAACAGTAACACGAATATGCTATTACCTGTTTTCATCGAAAAAGCAAAACATGTAGCTAGAAATATTTCAGATCCAGGAGAAATAACTTTTCATAGCGAACAAAAAATTGTTAAAGATTGGTTGTCACCTAAAAATATGCGGTGGCATGATTATTTACAGTTAAATTATCCGGTAATAGATAATTTAGAGGTTTTTGAAGATGATTCTATAAATGACAACAAAGTACTTGCATATTCTAATAATTGGAAATTAAAAGTTAAGGATTTTAAAGATGAACTTAATAATCTTACACCAGAAACACGAATTGGAATTGCAGAAAACAATTTAGCAACAAAAATGATTCGCTACCTTGCCAATCAAAGTATAAAAGAAAATGAAGGTATTCGTATAAATTCAAATTTATTGAGCACAACCAGCATAGTAGGAAATTCGTTTGACCTATTGAATTTTGTAGTGAATGAAAATGATATTGTAGGTACAATTGGTGGCATTACTATAAAGGTAAACGAACTAAGGAAATTAGTTGATGGATTAAGTGAATCCGATAAAAGCAAATTTATAAATTCTGTTACCCGCAAAGAGAATTTTAATAATATCTTATTAAACAAGTATTGGTTAAAAATTGATCCTAATAAAAACGCATTAGCTAATAATTTAAATTATAAGTCTGAGATGACAAATTGTCAAAATCATCTTTTAGCAGAAACTTTTTATAATGAACAGTTAAAAATTAATGATATAATTCTTACACATTATAACTTAAATTTAAAATTACAAAAAGCCATAATAGATTTAAATAAGGAAAGATTAAATGATTTTCTTGCGAAAGTAAAAAATGAATTTCCTATTAAAGTTAATATTAATCACATAAAGACCAGTTACAAGGTTGAAATATCATCATCAAAATATAGTAGTAATATTAAAAACTTAAATTAATAATATGTCACGTTATTTTATTATTTTAATGATAATTTGGAGGACCAATTTATTATTTGGCCAATATCATGCCGTTTACATCCCTGAAGATAAATTAAGGGAAATCAAAATAGATGCGGACACTTCAGATTGGGAATGGGTACCCAATAGATATATAATCACAGAAAAAAGTATGCGAAATAATTTTGGAAAAAAAATTAGTGGTAATAAATGGAATTGTAGGATTAAAGTAGGTTGGAGTGATCAAACCAATCGAATTTATTTTATTGTTAAGGTGACAGATGATATTATATCATTAAATAACCCACTTCACTTTTTAAATGATTGTTTTCAATTTGTAACGAACTCTAAAAATAATGTAGGGCTTTTTCGGCATCAAACGGATAAAAGTAATCTTATATTAGGATTTTTTGTTTCTGATACAATAAATACGATAGATCCTTATTTTTTATTTGGCCCCAAATGGATAAAGGATCCGGAAATAAAGTCAGTTGATTGGGGTGTTAAAAATTTTAAAAATGAATCAAATGAGTATGTTACCATTTATGAGGTTAGCATAATGTTAATTGACAAATGGATTGATGAGAGCCCTGTAGAAAGTGAGTTCTGCGAATTAGAACCAGGTAAAAATATAAGGTTAAATTTTATGCTACATGATATTGATGGCCCCGATAATCCTGTTAACACAGATTGGACAAGTAGATCGGGTGATCAATGGTACGAAGATGCAACTAAATATTCCGAATTTACTTTAGACCCTCCTTTACCAACCAAAGGTATTTCTTGGCACAACATAAATTATATCTTAAATATCAAGTGATTATTTGTGGAACAGGCTAAAAATATACTGTTTATTTGCAATTCATACTTTATTAGTGGGGCAGAAATAAGTCTGATTCAGTTATTGGAAAAAGGTAATTATGGCAATAATTGTTTATTAGCAGTGCCACAAAAATTAAGCCCCTTCCAGAATATATTTACAACCAGTTTCTCATAACTGTAAAAATAATCATTTGATCCATGGGGATTGATATTGAACATTGGAAGAGAGAGGAAGATACTGAGGTTGCAAGAAATATATTATCAGTATTAACTTCAACACCAACCCCATCTTTATCCCCAACTTCAACCTTACCTCCATCCTCAATACAAATAGCCTGCATAGGACAATTAACCCGGTGAAAAACCAAACTGATTTTATAAAAGTAGCAAACAATATCAAAAAAATTCCTAACGACATTTTTTTTATCGTTGGTAATATTTATCCGGAAGGGATAGAACATATAAAGCAGGAAGGCAACGAGTTAAAAAATTTAATATAGAAAGGTATATGAGGGAAATGGAAACTGTATTTGATAGTATTTAGAATTTAAGATAAAGGCTAGCTTTAACCTTAACCATAAACAATGAAAACATTATAAGGGCCTGTTTGTTATGTATGAAAAGAATGGGTTTGAAGCTGAACATGAATTTGAAGATTATTTGGTGGTTAGAAAGAAACTTAAATAGTGTTTCAATATAAGAAGGCTTTGTAAAACCTCAGATTTTTTTGCCAATCAAGGCGGAGAAAATTTTAAGCCTGCAGTCCCGCTTGCAGCATGAGGAGATTAAAATTTTGGACAACGCCGAGTAACGACAAAAGATAGGTTTTGCAAAGGGGTCTATAAATTATTTTGGACAAACAATGATAAGTCCCGTATTAACAAAACATGCCTATGAAAACAAACTTCAATTTTGAAAATGTGCCTTCACAGAAGGGCAAAACAGCCATTGTTACCGGGGCAAATACCGGCTTGGGCTATGAAACTACACTTTATTTTGTGAAAAAAGGAATAAAAGTTGTAATGGCTTGCCGAAACATAGAAAGGGCGAAAAAGGCGAAAGAAAAAATTATTAAATTGGTTCCTGAAGCTGATGTGGATGTGATTATTGTTGACCTCAGCAAGTTTGCGTCGGTAAAAAATTTTGCAGATCAGTTTAGAAAGAAATACAAAACAATTGATTATTTAATAAATAATGCGGGTGTTATGTATGTGCCGTATTCAAAAACGGAAGATGGTTGCGAAAAACATATGGCAGCTAATTATTACGGACACTTTTTATTATCCTCCCTTTTAATTGATTTAATGCCTGATTTACCCGAATCCCGTATTGTAACTTTAAGCAGCATAGCCCATAAAACACAAATGGGTGTTATTAATTTTGAAGATATCCATTTTGAAAAGAAATATAATAAGCAAGCCGCTTATTCTCAAAGTAAACTAGCTTGCCTTATGTTCTCGCTTGAATTGCAAAGAAGGTTAGAAAAGTCTGGGAAAAAGATTCTTTCCTTAGGGGCCCATCCCGGAGTATCTCTTACAGAACTTGCCCGCTATACAAAAAAATGGCAAGTAGCATTTCTAAAATACACGTTTGGCCCATTTGTAACACATACCCCGTATAAAGCGGCATTGCCAACTGTAATGGCAGCTTTTGATCCAATACTGAAGGGAGGGGAATATATAGGGCCAACCGGTTTTATGGAAATGAAAGGAAATCCTGGCAAGGCGGTAATTTCAGATTATGCTCAGCGTGAAGACATGGCTAAACAATTATGGGAGCTTTCAGAAAAATATACGGGTGCTAATTTTAATCTTTAAAAAAGAAGAAGTGTCCGAAGAAATACTTTTATTTTGAAAATTTTTTCGGACACTTCTTCTGGAAATGTCAATTAGATTTTGTTAATGACATTATAGGGGATACGTATACTACTATTAAGTCAACCATAAAATGATGCAAAAAACTAAAAGGGAAAATAAAATGTAGATACTGTTTCCAATATTACGTATAGCAAGTCATTACCTGATAATATGTATTAACCGTTTTATCTTTTGCCTATTTTGTGAAATTAGCAGCACATAGCTCCCCGTTTCTAAATTAGATACATCAACAAAAACGTTAGGTTCAACTTTTTCAACATGTTGTGACATAATAGTTTCTCCTAACATATTTATCAGGCTGATACTCATATTGTTTCCAATACTGTTTCCTGTTTGAATATGCAGGTATTTATCTGCCGGGTTTGGAAAAATGTTAATATCCCCAATATTTACTTCATCAACACCAACAATAATGGTAACATCAATAGTATCGGCATCATTGCATCCATCTTTACTGACCTCAACATGATATGTGCCGGAATTGTCCACTTCAATAGTTTGTGTGTTGTCACCTGTACTCCATGTGTATGTGTCCATTTCAGGGCCTGCGTCAAGTATAACAGGTGTAATTGAAGTTTCCACATCAGTACCAAGGTCAACTACGGGAAATTCGTAAGTCCCCACTGTTAAAAATAAAGTGTCATTACTATTGTCCACATCATCTGAAATGTTGACATACGCTTTTATATTATACTCACCGATTGCTGAAAAATCATAAGAAAGTGAAAACGTATGTAAAATATTTTCACCGGGTAATAAGTCAGAAGCCAATAGAATGGTATCTTTCACAATTAAAGAATTATTTACCATGTAGCTTACTGGTAAAGGCCAACAGTGTAAATAAGTCTTGCTTCCGTTATTCGCTATCGTAATTTGTATTGACTTAACAGTTCCTGCGCCACAGGTATCAGCCGGACCGGTTAA
>JBNLCS010000825.1:0-2291 GCA_050303935.1 Bacteroidales bacterium | reverse complement strand
ATGCAAAATCTTAAAACTATATTTAAATTAAACAAACCACTATGCCTAAGGCCAATAACAGGATCGAAAACCTAGTATGTTGAATCATTGATAAATCTTGAAAAAATGAAAAATAGTATACGCATTATATTGTTAATAGGTTGTCAATATGCAAATTCTCAATGTCCGGCAGGATCTATAACTTCTGAACAAAACCTGGTAATTAATGGTGATTTTGAAGAAAATACACCTATTGAATCTGATTATATTAAGAATGGAGAATATGCGGGTACATATAGGATCTCTGATGATGCAGCAAAATTTTCAAGAAATTTTTTCACAGGGAAAGGTGATGGTTTTTTTATGGCAGTTGATGGTGCTGCGGGTCCAAATAAAACTGTATGGAAACAAACTATAAATGTAAAGAAAAATACAAACTACTATTTTTCTTGTTGGGTAAATACCTTAAATATCAAAACAGGGCCCCCGGCTGTTTTACAATTTTCTATAAACGAGGTTCTTTTAGATAAGCCATTTCATTGTCCTACTGAATTAAATGTATGGAAACAGTTTTCTGTAGTTTGGAATTCAGGAAACAATCAACGAATTGCAATTCGTATAGTTAGTCAAAATGCCCATTTAGATGGGAATGATTTTGGTTTAGACCGAATCAAATTTTATGAGTGCCAAGAAGTCAATTTAAAAATTGAAGAGAATAAACCAATCGTTCTTAGGAATGTATTATTTAAAACAAATAGTGCATTATTAATGGAATCTTCATTTACTGAACTTAATAAACTGGTTAAATATCTATCTCAAAATCCTGACAAAACAATTGTTATCTCAGGGCATACCGATAATGTAGGCAACGAAGGATCAAATCAAAAATTATCAGAAGAAAGGGCACAATCGGTTAAGATATATTTAATTAAAAATGGAGTTGACAAAAGTAGAATAACATCTATTGGATATGGAGAAAACAAACCAATTGAAAGCAACGAAACAATTGAAGGCCGTCAAAAGAATAGACGTGTGGAATTTATTATTGAATAAATTAAAATAGTATAATAATACAAGCGTTAACAAAGTATATACAAAACAGGCGTGATAGTAGCAGTTTTAAATAGTATAGCCCGCTTCAAATTTGTAACATTTTGATTAGTTTAGCTTCTGAGCTGAGCTCCTTTCAGTCGGTTGAAGCCCGTAATCGTCTACTTTGCATATACGCAACATAAGCCATTTTGGAAAAACTAACTACACCATATGATTGATTGTTATTAAAAAATCACCCGACTTAATTCATCGTTTTTGATTATTGAAATTATGGATTTTAAATAATGAAGCATCTCCTAAAAAACATACAAGAGAAACAAACGTAATGGAAATAAATCCTAATAATCCTTAAAAACGAAAAAACTAGAATTTAAACTTAACGGAATTAGATAGCCCCCCAAACATTCCTTTTATATAAAAATCAGATTTATGATTATGAAAATAGCCAAGTACACTTTTAATGTTCTCCATGCCATAGCTTTAGTTTCAATATTTATCATAGGTTGCTCCAACGAAATTTCTAAAAATGGTATACACGAAGTAGGACAAAAACCAGTGGATAATGAAGTTTTGCATATAAACCTACCGAAGGAAATAACTGATGATATTTGTATGTTAACCGATGTGGCCGATACAGTTTTCTATATACCCTTAGAAACGGTAAGAAACTCTTTACTAGGCGACATCAAGATAGTCGACATATATGACTCTTTACTCATACTTAGTGATAAGGAAAGGATTTTAGTTTTTGGGTTAGACGGCAAATTTGTACGGGAAATAGGACGATGGGGAAAAGGGCCCGGTGAACACCTGCTTATATTCAATTTTTTGTTGGATGAGGACACTATTTACATTTCATCGGCCGGAAAGTTAGGGATAGATAAATACAGCCTTGATGGTAAATACCATGGCTTTATACCTCAAAGGTTTGAGATGGTATATTTTACAAAAAGTAAGGAAGGAGGTTATGCTTGGTACAATAAGGTTCACGGCACTGTAGTATTTTTTGATCGTAACTGGGCAATAACAGATACAGTGCTTGTTGAGTATAATGTGGAGCCAGAAAAGAGGGTATTATATTCCATAAGTACTAATGATGACAGGTACTTGATAAATACCAGGCAAATGCTGCTTTTTACTAATTACCGTAACGATACTATATGGGACATTTCGACAAATAAAAAGAAACCCACCATGATATTTAACTTGGGAAAAAAATTACTCCCGGATAATTTACAAGTGGAGTATACGAAGTTTCA
>JBNLCS010000824.1:0-3150 GCA_050303935.1 Bacteroidales bacterium | reverse complement strand
ACACTAGTACAGGTATGTTTATTCTATATGTATAATTTTGAAGCCATTTATTGATGATTATAAAGGCAACGGGGAGTGCCAGAATATATGATATTACAACTATGACAATGAAAAATTCCGAAAGGGTCAATAATATTTTTGGCATTTTGGCCCCCAATACTTTTCTTACACAAATTTCCTTCACACGCGACGACGAAGTGTGTGATGACAAACCAAATATCCCTAAACAAGCTATAATTACTGCCAAAAACGAGAACATTTTTATAAATACTTTAAACAAATGTTCAGATTTATACTGAGCATTAAAATGATCTTTAAGAATAAAATATTCGAATGGGTCCTGCTTAAAATATTTTTCCCAATGTTCTTTTATAAGTGCAATGGATTCATTGGTTACGCCGTAAGGTAATTTAACCGAATAGTAATATTTCCCAAACTCTTCAAAAGTAAATACAAAGGGCAAGGGGGAATCTTTTAATGCCAGTTGATTAAAATCCTTTATCACCCCTATTATTTCCTTAACCGCGTTCCCTACAATTATTTTCTTTCCTATTGCTTCTTGTGGATTATAGAACCCCAACTTTTTTATTGATATTTCAGATAAAATGGTGGCATCCCTGTCCGATGGAAAATCAGGGGAGAAATTTCTTCCGGCCAAAAACTTGAACTCGTACCCGGTTAAATAAGTATAATCGACCATGTTTTGATTAAACCATACAACATCCATTTCCTGCATATCAGATCTCTTGGCCGAGGTAAGTGGCACTTCGCCCCCAGGTACAACATAGGAACTGGATATAAACCCAACACGGGCGAGCGATGTTAGCCCCGACTTAAAACCTCTTATGTTTGATTCGTAATTACCAGAGCTCCTGAAATTAATTATTGGCGCTTTTATCACCAACATATTATCACCATTAAAGCCCAGGTCTTTGTCCATCATAAAACTTACTTGTTTTGCTATGGTTATTGAACCCAGGATAACAATTATGGAGGCTACAAACTGAAATACAATAAGGGAGTTCCTAAACAACACTGATTTTTTCGATCGCGAAATTTTACCTTTTAAAACCACAGCCGGCTCAAAAGATGAGAGTGAAACTGCGGGATAAATACCGGACAATAATATGCCAATCACTGCAATTCCGGCACCTGTTGCCAGGAGCCAGGGCCAATCCAATGAAAATTTAAATAGTGGAGTATTCATTAAATTACTTAGAAATCCAACAGAACATACAACAATAATAGAAGCCAGGAGAACTGCTATTATATTTTGAATTGCAGTTTCTACTATAAACAGTCCCCTTATGTGATTTTTGGCACTGCCCAAAACTTTCCTCACCCCGACTTCTTTGCCTCTTTCCTGCGATTTGGATGTGGAAATATTAACAAAGTTTATCCAGGCCATTATTAAAATTATTACAGCTATTAAAGTAAGTATCCGGGGAATCCTGATATTGCTGTTTTCTGTATCCCATGATAAATCAGACTTTAGATGGATATCTTTAACGGGTTGTAATTTTAATCCCAGTGTTTCGGGAGCATTAAAATGCTTGGCAACAAACGCGGGAAATTTATTTTCCATGTTTCCAGGTGACATGTTATTATCAAGTACAACGTAAGCAAACACCCTGTCAAAATACCATGTGTTTAAAAAGTAATCACCCCTAAGTGGGAGCATTGTGTTAAATGAGATTAAGACATCGCTGTGCAAATGGGTATTGGACGGCATATCTTCCATAATCCCTTTAACAGTACAAGTTATCTTTCCCCGGTTATCAAAAATATCTATACTTTGGTTAATTGGGTTTTCTTCTTTAAAAATCCTCTTTGCCATCGATTCAGAAAGCACCACCGTGTTGGGTTCCTTTAAAACATCGTTGGCATTGCCTGTAATTAACGGGAAAGAAAAAACGTTGAAAAACGACGGGTCGACAAAATATAGTTTCTCGCATGTATACTTAAAATCTTCCTTAACAATGGTAAGGTTTGCATCAGATAAAATACGGGTGAAGTCTCTTATTTCAGAAAATTCTGATTTCATATCAAGTGCAATGCCCGGCGATATGAGTGCCCATTTATCTTCAAGGTTTCCGGATTTATCATACCATTCTGCCACGATACGGTATAAATTACCTTCATTTTTATGAAACCCGTCAAAACTGAACTCATACTTAACATATATCATTATTAGCAAAAATGCAGAAATACTTATGGCCAGGCCAATAATGTTAATAACTGTAAAAAGTTTGTTCCTACGGAGGTTTCTGAGCGATATTTTAAAGTAATTTTTAAGCATAATCTTTTTACTTTTAAACATTAAATAACATAATTGAAAGACTTCTTAAATCTCAACTAAAATCTCATGCTCTTTCGTCATTAATTAGATTAACCGGGTTTAATCTTATCAAACCCATTATTTTTGATGAAAATATTGTAATGGTTATTAATACATATATACAAAAGGGAATAAGTATATCTGTAATTTTAAGGTTAATCCTATATGCAAAATTGTCAAGTAACTGGCTCATAGAATAATAAATAATAGGTGCAGCTATTAAACCGATGATTGTAAGGATTAACATAAAATTTTTCGAAAGGGACCAATATAGCATAAGAACGTTTGCCCCATTTATTTTCCTGATCCCTGTTTCTTTAATTTTCGACTGTGCCACATTGATAGAAAACGCCAGCAAACCAATAATACCGATAACCATGGTAACCAATGTTGAAAGGGTTATCAGTTTATTAATTCTTTTCTCGCTGTAATATTGAATATCATAGTTTTCATCAACATGAAAATAAAAAAATGCATCGTTGGGAAATTCATTTGCCCATTTTTCTTTTAAACCTGCGATTGATTGCTGAATATCTCCCGGTTTAAACTGTATAGAGTAGTAGCCAAACAGGTTTGGGACTTCCATTCTGAAAATACACGGATTTGTTTCCTTTGTAAGTTTTAATTGATGAAAGTTTTCCGTAACGCCAATTACGGTGAACCTGTTTCCTGAGTACTCAACAGATTCGCCAATAATTTTTGAGTACTCATCTCCAACAAGCGCTGTAGCTACTTTTTTATTTACCAAAATGGAATTTGCATCATTTTGCCTGTCATTTTTAAAATTTCTACCCGCTAGTATATTAATATTA
>JBNLCS010000823.1:0-3410 GCA_050303935.1 Bacteroidales bacterium | reverse complement strand
GATGAATTATGGGAATATAACGAAGAAGGAAAATTATTGTTTTACAGGATTAAAGAACCCAGAATAAGATATGTTCATTTAGGTTATACTAAATCCAATATTATAGAAAGTTATGTTGAAAACAACTTTTACAGCGACAATAAAATTATAAAAAAGGAGATCAATAGATTAATAAATGGAGATTGCTTGGGTTATTTCTTTTCCGATCAAGTATATGATTATTATTACAATATCGATGGATATACGGATTCTGTTATAAAAAAAGAACTATACCCCGATCTTCCAAAAGAAAATCATATTGACTCTGTTAATATGCGATATTTTTATCGTTTTGAGAAATATAAATACTTCAATGAAGGTAAGGTGAGTTACAAATTGGAATGGAGACCTGTAGATATAGTAATAACATCACCAAATAGATGTATCTATAAATTCATCTATTCTTTGGAAAGGAGAGAAACTAAAACATCAGGTTTAAACAGGAAGACCATAATCAAGTATTATGACACGGATACTGTAATCGATTTTTATGACTTGGAAAACATGACCGATGAACATATTGACAGCCTTATTGACTGGTACAAAATATGTGAAATGGATGAGAATTTCTATGAAAACGGCAGCAGGGATTCGATCAGTATGGTTTTCAGGAAAAAGCAAATCCCTACGAATATTGAGGAAGAATATTTCACCGTCAACCAATATCGGGCCAAATACGCCTATAATGGCAGGGGCCTTTTATCCGAAGTAAAATATGAAAAACCTGTTGGTCCCACAAGTAATAATTGGATGACATTTTCTAAAATAAATTATTACTACACAGACAAGGGCAGTTTGCTGTTATACGAGAAAAGGTTTTTTAGTTTTAAAACGTTTTCCTGGGTTTTGGAAGAATCGGAACAGTATTTTTATCCGGGGTTGCCAACCGACATCAATGAAATCACAAAAGGGCAGGAACCCCTTGGATTAACCATTTACCCCAATCTGGCAAATGATATTATCAATATTGAAGGGGTTGGGCCTGGATTGTTCAGATATGAAATAATCAATCTTCAGGGGAAAACCGTTTGTTCGGGTAAAGAATCGGAACCCTTAATAGATGTGGGAGAATTGAAATATGGGATGTACATATTAAAAATTGATTGCGGTAACAAAATATACATAAACCGTTTTATCAAGTCAAATTAAAAAACAAAGCATATGGTTAAAACCAAATTGGTTTTTTATGAAATATATAGTAAGGTGGTTAAGTTTTTTATTTGTTAGTTAGTAATGCCATACCCCTGCCTTTTGCCCTCCACAAAGGAACTGTGAGCAACCCTTCGTTATCATAGGGCAAAAGGTTTAGGGGGAAGGCAGAAAAACAAGGAGATATAAAATTTCTAAAATGTAAAAATGAATACATACAAAATTGTGCCATTAATAATCCTGTTGCTTTCCTGCGAAAATATTTTCGAGGAAGACGATATAAATTACATTGAACTGGATACGTATGAAGAGAAAGTAAACATAGTAAACGGCATCTATTCCAAACTTGTGGATGTTCATGATACAAATTACTTTTTTTTGCTTGCAAGGAGTGATGATATATTTTTTTGGCAAGAGCGCCGATCCATTTTTGAAAAAGACCGTGTAACAGGTGTAATTTATTCAGCCATTAGTTCTCCTGCAAATATGGGTAATAGTTACACTGCAATCATAGGCAGTGTATATCAAAATCTATACAAAGCCATAATGGGAGCGAACAGTGTTATTGCAAAATTATTCAATGAAAAAGAAGAAACGTTGTTGGGCGAGGTCTATTTATTACGGGCATACTGCTATTTCAAGCTGGCCCGCTTTTTTGGTACACCCCCCATCGTTGATAATATTGATGTGGACTTTCACCTGCACAAACCTACCTATAAAGAGGTATATGAATTTATAGAAAGCGATTTGCTGAAAGCCATCAAACTATTGCCTGACAGACCTGAAAATGCAAGGATACCCGGTGAAACGCCCCACGAGGGCACGGCAAAAGCATTGCTGGCTGAGGTATACCTTTCCATGGCGGGATACCCGGTAAATGACTACCCAAAATATGCCGAAGCTGCAAAGTTGGCCGGTGAGGTAATCAATGCAGCAGAAGGCTATGGCTATAGGTTGCTTTATGATTTTGCCGACCTGTGGGACAGTCAAAATAAATATAACAGCGAAGATATTTTTTCATTGCACTTTGCAAAGAATGATATTTCAAAGCAAAATGAAATTAGTTTTATGTATTTAATTAATACTAAAATAACTGATGAAGGTATGCCTTTGGTCGTAAATGAAATTTATTTATTAAATATAATCAAACCAGACTATCTCTTTTTTACCCGGTTCCCTTTGAATTATCGTAAGCGGATGACCATGGTAACAGGCACTTATTACAAAGAACAGATAACCATGCCGGATACCATGATGTATATTTTGAACTATGTTTTGTTTGATCCCTTTGTTTATCCTAATACATACTTACAAAATATACATATTCTCAAATGGCTTGACTGGGACTTATACAGGCAAGATGAATTTTCATATAAATACGATCCTTATACATTTCATTTTTTTGGTGGTTTGGTTCGATCTGATAAAACACTTTATTTGTTGCGCTATGCACAGACCCTGTTAACATTCGCGGAGGCCAAGGCAAGGATTGGTGAACTTGATCAAAGTGCCTTGGACGCCCTTAATATGGTCAGAAGGAGATCGTACAATGTTGATATCAATTCACCTTCAGCATATGATATCAACGCGGGCATATCCCCACAGGAATTTATCGATACCGTCATAGCTGAAAGATCCTTCGAGCTTTTCTACGAACCAGATGGGCGATGGTTTGATATTATAAGGCTCGACCTTAAAGACCACCTGGAATTTTTAGCTTATGTTCAGGATACGGTACCGTCCAAACTTCTTACAAGTGACTGGTATTTTTATGAAGTCCCCCAGGAAGACAGGTGGATTAATAAAAATCTTGAATAAATAACAATATATAATGAAATATTGTATGAAGAATAATACATCTATTCGAACGCTGATAATATATTACGGAACTTATCTATTAACATTTGTTCTCTGTAATGGTATTCTATTGGCACAAAATAACATGGGATTTGATCAGGAAGAATACAGATTTATGATGGAGGTTTTTCAACCTGTTCATCAAAATTTCGATGAAAATGGTAATAATTTAAGATCGGCTGAAGTGCATGCCGAAGTGCCCGATTCCATGTACGGATATAAATTAATTACAGAAAGTTTTATGTATAATGATCAAAATATAAAAAGTCTTCCCTTTATAAACTCCAGATGGTATTACCAATACGATCATAACAATTTGCTTAAATCAAGTAAATGTCTTGCCTATAAAAATGGCGATTTCAGGT
>JBNLCS010000822.1:0-6244 GCA_050303935.1 Bacteroidales bacterium | reverse complement strand
TTATTTTATCTGGGATTTCAGGGGATGAATGGTATAATTTCTCAGTGTCCATAAGGTTGAGTTCATTATCAGGGTATCTTGACGTATTAGACAGGTCAGGCTATACGTACAATCAACAAACTAAACTAATGGCTGAAATAGGCGAGGTTTACCAATGCTGGGTCCATGTGGATATGAATGCGAATACATATAGCGTTTACGCGAAAACCGTTGACCAAAAAAGCCCGGTACTTATTTATGAAAATGCAAAATTTAAAAATAATACACCCAAATTAACTAATTGGAGTGCAATACACAACACCGGTATAGAAAATGATGCGATGCATGTCCATGCAACATCCCTGGTAAACAAAATTGGTGACTTTCCACAAAATTATACCGCCTCAGTTCCCAAGAAAAAAACTTCTGTGCTTGAAGAAAAAGTGCCAAACGAAGCACTTGTTATTGAAAATCCAAAACATGGTTACCAAGAGGGTAACATAGAATTAAAAAAGATCGTTATTACGGATGAAGAAACAAGTTTATATTTAAGGATATACCATAGTAATGTCAATGGAATTTTTATTCCAGACCATTCATATATAAAACCATCTGGTAGCAATAAAAGTATGTTTATTCTCCGTTCAGAAGGGATTCCAATGAATACAAATTACTATGCCTCGGCAAAAGGGTATTCTGATGTGAAATTGGTTTTCCCGCCCATGGATATCAGTACACAATCATTTGAATACGGAGAAGCCCAAGGTACTTGGTTTATTTATGATATCCTGTTTGCCTCCAAAGAATCCAATTCCTCAAATGTATTATATGGAAACTGGTTTAATACCCAAACCGGCGACTGGGAATTCTCCCTGTTGGATTCAGTTGCCATTTATCAAAATGAACGTTGGTTTTATACCGGATTTGAACCGGATAAAAAGAAAGGGGATATTATCCTTTTCCATGGAAATAAATCTGTTACCTTATACTATAAACGAAAAGGAGAAAAGCTTTTATTAGGTAAGGACAAAGATGAATTGCATGAACTGGATCATGATTCACGTTATACCACGGTTCCAAACCCTTCCAATCCACCAGCTTTTGCAAAGCCATTGTTTAAAATGGATACTGCCGTATTTACAGGTTATTATTATGGGTATCGCCCCACAATAGGAAGCTCTACCGGCAATATTTATGTTGACAATGTGTTAACAGGCGACCAGGAAAACTATTTGGTAAAAATAAATGATGACGGGACTTTTTCTTTAAAAATACCCATTACATATCCACACGAAGCATATGTACGGATGAATCAGGGATACACCCGTTTATTTCTTGAACCGGGGAAAAAAGTTTTTGTGCTGATGAACTTAACCAAGCGGACAGATCCTTTAATTATGGGTGCCAACGCACGACTGATGACTGAATTAATGAATAATGACCTTGCTGATTTTTACATGAACGATTTCTATTCTGATATTTATAATCAAATACTGGACATGATCCCGGAAAAGTATAAATATTTCTGCATGACTAAAAAAGAAGAAGACCTGGAAAAGCTTAAAAACTTATATGAAAATGGGAAAATTTCTGACCGGTACTATCAAATAATGAATGCCAATATTATAAGTTACTATACACGAAATGTTCTACATTATCATTATACTGCCCAAAGTGCTTACCGGCAAAAATTTAATGGTTCTATGGAAAAACCTGCTGAACAGAAATCATTTTCCATGCCACCGGAGCCGGATTTTTACAATTTTGTTGAACCTGCTTTTATGAACAATGAACTATCTTTACTAGGTAGCTCTTATGAGAACCTGATAAATGCCTTTAAGTATTCTCCTGTTGTACGGTCAAATTCTAATTTCACATCTTTTATTGATGTATTGCAAGATACAAGTTTATTAAAAGAGGGGCACAAAGAAAAAGCTCAAGAAATAGTAGATCATATGTCTACAGGTTTTATTGAAAAACAAATATCATTTACGAAAGAGTATAATGAAATTGAAAGAAGTTTCAGGAAAGCTTATTCCGGATTATATGAAGAAATAAATAAAAATAGAAAGGAAGGGGAATTACCTATAGCAATACTCATAAACCAAGCGGTAGAATCAGATACCCTATCCAACGAATATAAAGATTATTGTAAGAATGCCATTGAACATTATTCAGATACAATTATTCATAAGGCATTGGTATATGAAATAGAACACGGCAATGAAATCAACGAAATGTATACTGCGTATTCTCCTTACCTCCAGCTTGCAGGAATGTCAGAACGGAGTAAAACCCTCCGTGAAGAGCTTGATTTTGAAGAAGGAATTACAATGGATATTTTCAATTCTCAGGATATTCTCAGATCTGTTGTAAACGAATTAACACCATTGTCTGATAAATTGCTTGAACAAAGCCAGCAAAAAATCAACCATCCTTTTATCCGTTCTTATCTTGCCAGTGCAAATGAAGCAACCATCGCCACCATAGAAGCCAACAAGGCAAAAGGCGGATATACTGTAAATGAGGTTCCTGAAACCGAAGCCGATAAACTTTTTGAAGCAATTATAAGTAAATACAAAGGCAACGTAATTTATGTGGATTTTTGGGCTACCTGGTGCGGCCCATGCCGATCAAGTATGCAAAGGCAAACATCAATGAAAGAAGCTTTTAAGGGAAAGGATGTAGTTTTTGTATATATTACCAATCCTACATCACCGGAGAATACCTATAAAAATATGATCCCTAATATTCATGGGGAACATTACAGGGTATCAAATGATGAGTGGAGTTATTTGACTTCTAAGTTTAATATTACAGGGATTCCACATTATTTAATTGTTAATAAAAAAGGTGAAATAGTTGATGCCAATGCACCCCGCGAACCATCTATTTTAACTGAACGCTTTGAAGAATTATTACAGGAATAATAAACAATAAAAATGATCGCTTACTTGTGCTCAAGTATCTCTCGGAGTGCAGATAGGCGATCATTTATAACAGAATGGTATTATATATTTTTAAAGCCATTGCAATTACCTTGCAAGTTTTCTTATTCCTTCAGCTTCATATAAGCCAATATTCACACCTATCATTATTTCATGGCTTCCGTTAAAATATCTAAACGATTCTGTTACACTATGTTCAAAACGATAAACTACCTGAAACCTGTTAAATTTTAACCCTAAGGCATAACTTAGCATTTTATTTGACCGGTAGCCAATTGCCAGCCAATTATAATTAAGATAATACGCTTTTACCTGACCAAAATAATACAACGGGTTATCATCTATATAACCTGTAAATATAGACGGTTCAAAATCAAAATGCTTTAAAAAGAAACGATAGCCCAGATGGATAAAGAAATCACGTCTATTTTGCTGGTCATAATCAGATGTTAACGAAACATCTGATTTCAAAATGTTGTTTAAACTGGCCCCAACACTTAACTGATTGTTATGAAAATATACCCCAAAACCTGCTTCAGGAATGTAGGGCTGGTTATCCAGGTTCATCAGTTGCATATCACCCGGATCAAGGGGATCAAGCATTTGTTCATCAATTGAGTAATGGAAAATTTGTGCAGATAAACCAAACGAAAGCTGATCAGTACCCTTGTTAAAAGGAATGAAATATGCATAGTTAAATGAAGTGTGCAGATATCCCAATGGTCCGTTTTGTTCATACATGGCAAAAGCACCAAGTCCCATCCGGCTTTTGGATAACAACGAAGATTTATTCAATAACATTTTGGGTGTATAAAAGTTATACATACCCATTCGCATAACCGCACCAACAGCAGTAGAAGTAGGAGAATCATTAACACCAAACCAATATTTACGTTGAGAAAAATTTACAACCGGATAATAATCCCTTCCGGTAATAGCCGGGTTCACAATAAAGTCGTAACTGTAATGTTTATAATAAAACTCCGGCTCCTGGGCATCACACAGCATGTTAAAGGCAAACGCTATGACTAAACCAATGTACCTGCTACTTTTCATTATGATTATTTTACCCAAATATTTACGCAAAAGCCATGCCTTTTTAAAGTACTTTAAATCGCAAATATCATTAGATAATATAGTAAATGTATTCTGAACAGAAAAAGAAATGATGAATATTATACGTGCTTAGAATCCACATGGACACTTTTGTGTTTTTTCCCATAAACCAGTTTTCTTACATTATGATGAAACTGATTGATACATTTTTTATGGAAATGGCCGTATAAATACCTGTCACGTATATAAGAATTACTTTTATATTCTGTAGTATGGATTATGCGGGTATGCCCTCTTTTTGTCTCAACAAATCGTATTGTTTGAATGCCTTTAGCCCTGCCCCCATTTAAGTAACTAAATGAAATAATACGGTTTTTGTTATCCACATTTACAATTTCAAACGCCGTGGCAAGATTATATAAACCTTTAAATAATTTAATGTTAACGTAAATTATCTGGCCCACTTCCAAACCTGCAAAATTGGTATTCCGGTACAACACGTTGTCTGATTTTCTGGAATACAAAAAACCAAAAGAAACGGTCCGGCCATTCCATATTTTAGATGGACTTGCCTTTTTATAGGCGTTCCATACATTGTTGATATTATCCTTAACAATATATGATGCCATATGTACCGAATAATCAGACATATCTTTCTCTACAAAACAACTGGCAATTATATCAGAAAAACAATGGATATCATGCTCTTTTTGTTCCTCAATATATTCTTTAACGCTTTCCTGGCTTATTTTATTGAAATCAATATCATCAAGTGGTAATTGACCAACAACATTGGTTAAAATTACAAACACTATACATGTAAATACTAATTTCATTGTATCCTACCTTTTCCAAAAACCTACTATAAAAATATAGAAATTATATTTGAAAATAATACAATACCAAGATGATTTTGATTACCTAATCAATAAATAAACTAAAAGGCCCATATGATGCAACCAAAAAATCCAATCAATGTTTAGTATCGATGTAATATTTTATTATTCTGATTTCTCCTGAGACCCAACAATATCAACCTCGCTGTCAACATTATCCATAGCACCTTCATTACCAGCTTTTTCCATCATTTTCTGTTGCATAATATCTTTTAATATTGAAATAACCCTGCTCTCACTAAAAGGTGCATTATTAATAAAATCTTCTACTTTGTCCATCACAATCTTACCATCTTTATATAATTCCTTTATAACCAATATAGCCATCGCTACATCTTCTTCGTTCGTTGACACTACTCCTTTTCGTATCCAACCTTGGTTCCTTCTATTTATACCGACTACTTTCAACCAATCATCCTGCTCTTTCACAACCGCTACAAAATCGATCTGCTTGTATTCTTTATTTCTTGACTTTGTTAAAATATCCGGTCTTTCGTAAACAGGTGTACTCTCAATAACTGCAGCCGGATATGCATCCTCAACTATGTAATCCGACCTCGACCAACCTATAGAACCATCTGATAGTTCAATCTTGCTATAATTATTTCCTCCCAATGTATCTTTTTCACCCAAATACTTCAACGATTCCCCAAGTTTAGCAAACGTAAACCTGCTTTCTTTATCTTTTACATCTTTCAAAACAGGAAGGCCATAAACTGAATAATTATAAATGCAAACCCCATTAACAATTTTGGATTCTTTATAAGCCTTTTGGTTTTCATCTGAAGAAGGGCCTGATTGCTGGTTAGAACAAGAAAAATTTACCATGAACAGCATAGTTACTGCTATTATCGATAAGTAGTTTAGCTTTTTCACTTGAATAAAATTTAATTAAACATTTGTTTTATACTAAAATACAAAAATAATATTTACCATTTGTAATGGTTGATCGTGGAACATCCATGTTTTGTTCATGTCCTTGTTGTGAAGTTCAGTGAATGGATGTTTCATAAAATCATATTTTTAATTGATCATCTAATATAAAATATTTTTTTTCAAACTTCCATAAAATTGATTAATAAGCTTTTAAAAACAACGAAAAAGCATTAGGATTTAAGAAACTGTTTGGATTTTGTAACAACAACTGCCGTGTCTAACCAAATGGAAAGCCGATAATAGTAATTTTTGCTTCTCCACGTTAAAAGTGACGCGTCACTGGTGTTTTCCCTAAAAATTAATTCTTTTATTAATAACTTATTTTTCGAAAAAGAGTTAATGAATGAAAAAATATTTTATTTTGAAAATCCGAATGATAAAATATCCCAGGAAAATGATAAAGGTTTTTGGAAACGTACGAGTTGTAAA
>JBNLCS010000821.1:0-6557 GCA_050303935.1 Bacteroidales bacterium | reverse complement strand
GTGTATTATACAACTGAGCTTGTTCCTGTATCGCCAGAATGCGGTTTTATGTATTTTTATGAAATTGATAGCATTGAAGTGGTTCAAGATACTTATTTGGATACAATTTTGATTAATGATAAATTTTTGGAAATACCAGATGATATATACAAGGACCAGTCGATTAATATTAATATTTATTTTTAATATTTCAACGTTTGTATTTGTTAAAAATGCAGGAGCTCAAGATTCCCTGGGCCATATGAGAAATATTTATATGGCTTTTGATATTTCCAAACCGGTATTGAGCCTTTTTCAAAATAATCTGGTTAATTATGAAGTTGGAGTAGGTATAAACTCAGCAAAAAAATTTGACCTTACTGGAGATTTCGGGTATGCTTCTAATGAATTTAAAAGAAATAATTATAATTGGGCAGTAAATAGTTTTTATGTTAAAGCAGGAGTTAATAAAGATATTTTTAGGGATGGGAATGATGTATTTAGTTATGGTTTCAGGCTGGCTGGCACATATCTAAACCAAGAATATAAAAATGTTTTTATTACTGATTCACTGGTTAATACAACATATGCTATAGAAATAGACCCTTTTTCTTCATTAGCATTTTGGGGAGAGGCCTTGGTCAAACTGGATATACATTTAACAGGTAATTTTAGTTTTGGTTGGATGATGAGGTTTAAATTCCCCTTTTATATGCCACCAAAAGAATATTTTAAACCTTATTATGTTCCTGGTTATGGTAAAACTAATGGTTCAGCTACAATCGGATTTAATTATTGTTTGTATTACACATTTCCTATAAAAAAACCATAACAGTGTTACTACTGTATATGTACCGTTTTCTTTACATAGAATTATCTAACATTAATAAAATTTTGGTATAAAACCTGGCTAAACTCATCTCTTCGTGTATTTCTTAAATGCCAGATATCTGGAAAATCCTCATTATTGAAATTGAACCCATTGTTTTTTATTACTTTAACCCCTTTTTCTTGTAGCCAGTTATTGAAAATATTTTTATTTTTTTTTGCTCTTCCAGATGTGTAAATTTCTTGCTGAATTGTATGTAAAGGCAGTTCATAAAGATACAACTCGCCCCCATTTTTTTTAATCAAATTATATAAGTACGCAAACGAACTTGAATCTATCGTCTCATGGGTTAATTCAGGTGAGTCAATTATAGTTTGGCGATCATGTTTTGCCGCCTTTATAGCTTGTTCAATTACAAGTTCCAGACCATCATTTCTAATACCTCCGTCACCCGTTAATGTGGTATTGTTTTGTTCAGGTTGAATATTTAAAAAACCTTTCAATTTTTCATTAATTTTTTCTTTTAAGAAACGGGCACATCTGGCTGTTGCACTTACATATAAAAGAAACATTTCTCTTTTAACTTTCGTTTCGTTTTTAGAGTTTTTGAGATAAGTTTTAATTCCGGTTTCAGATAAATGCGGAAGCATTAAATGAGGCATTGGTTTAGCACTTGAATAAAATTCAGGTTCATAAACTTTTAACCGGTCATCACTGTATAAATCTGTATAAATTGATGAACCTGCATAACCGAGAAATACATTGCTTCCTTTCAAAAAATCAGGATATTGAGCCAATCTGTTTTCTATAGCCTGAATATGTATTCCCGGCGTCATATACCCCCGTCCTGCAACAACTGCAATAGAACCAGTATCATTATGCATAAGTATTTTCGGGTTTATTGAAGCCGGTACCCGCGAACAACCAATAAATAAATAATCTACATGTTCAGTATGTTTAGATTTGAAATAATCTGCATATATATTTTCATTATCATCAAGATCATATGTATTGATGGAATTAAAATATAAAGGATCTACTAAAATCCTTGAAATTATTTCTAAACTAATTAAAAATATTATTAAAAACTCAATTAATGTCACATATACTTTCTTCATAAAACTTTAAAATTGCAAGTAAATAAAGTTTGTTTGTTCTGCTTGCATTAAGTAAACAACCACTATTAAAATATAATATAAAGACCATTTTATCCACCTTGGCCAGATATTAATTTCCAGTAATAAATCTTTGTGTGAAAATTCTCTTCTGAATTCCACAACAAATACCAATATATATGCAATTATGGCTATTAATAGTTCTTCAAAAGGGATTACATGGAGAAAGGAATTATAATCGGTTATATCCTTAAAAATATGCCCAATAAAATATAATGAATCGGATACTTTTTCAGCATTAAAAAAGATTAGTGTAAAACAAAAAAATAAATACACTACTATATAGCTTATGAACAGATTGAGGTTTTTGGGAATTTTATTACCTATTATAATTCTTTTTCTTTTGGTGAAATACTCATAATTAATTGCAATTCCCTGCAATACACCCAGTAAAATATAATTCCACCTGGGACCGTGCCAAATTCCAATTACTAAAAACGTAACAAAAACAGCATAAGCTGGTGCCCACTTGCCCCATTTCCTTTTCTTAAAAATTATTCTTTTGAAAATGAATTCATTACACCATGCAGATAAGCTGATATGCCATCTTTGCCAAAACTGGGTAACTGATGTACTAAAAAATGGCCTGTTAAAATTATCTGTTAAATTAAATCCAAAAGTTTTACCTATACCCAAAGCAATATCGGTATATCCGGAAAAATCACAATATAAATGAATCGGTTGGATGAGTAAGGTGAAAATAAATATATTCCCATTTAATGTCTCCATTCTGGGATAAACCCCATTTATTAATACAGCAAGCCTGTCTGCAATAACTAACTTTTTAAAAGCTCCCCATAAAATCAGCTTAAAGCCTTCAACAACACTATTATAATCACAATCGTATTTTTTTGTTAGTTGTGGAAAAAAACTTTTTGACTGCTCTATAGGTCCTGATAAGAGCTTTGGGAAAAATAGAAAATAATTTGAAAATGTGATTATATTCCTGTTTAATTTTTCATTTCCCCTGTATATTTGAAGTAGATATCCAAATGCCTGAAAAGTATAATACGATATCCCAATAGGGGTCAATATTTTCAATGTTTTAACACTTATTTCCATTTTAAACACCTGTAAAACGGATACCAAATTCTCGATAAAAAAGTTGATATATTTAAAGAAAACAAGGTTCAATATTAAAATTACTATTATGGTATTGAAGTGGAATAAGGCTTTCTTCCCCCTCTCTTTTCTGGTTTCAATTAATATGGCAAACCCATATGTAATTAATACAAACAAAATAGTTTGAACCAAAAATGCAATAGAAATAGTTCCGATAAAAAAGGCACTTGAAATTAATAATATTAATTCCTGATACTTTTTATTAAACGAATAATACAATGTTAAAACCAAAAAATAAAACCCAATAAATTCCGGACTAAAAAAACTCATAATACCTTCCTAATTTTGGTTTTTATTTAACAAATCGATACTTACACTGATAATTTTTTGGGCAAATAATCCTGCAGCTTTATGGGATAATGATGCATTAGGATGTGAACCTCCTCCATATGAATACTCGGGTTTTAAATATAGTCCACCATCAGTAGATATTTGTCTAAAATCAAATATTTCAATATTATCATCGGGGGTATCCCAGGTATTTTTCACCCAATCGCTAAATTCTCTGGCACGTTGGGCTTTTTCTTTTTTCGTATTACTTTCAGTTAATGCCGCTCCGGTCCAAACAATAAACGTATTTTCAGGAAATTCATACAATTTGCGTTTTAAAGCTTCATATTGCAATTTATAATTTGAAAGTGTCTTTTTTTCTGAATTTACGTCAGCAATGCTGTCATCTTCTAAAACATCGCTCACCGGAAAACAATGTTTAAATATAATGATATCATAGTTTTTCGTAAGCATTTCCAATGTTTCTTCTTCCATATACTTTTTTTTCCCTGCATTTTTCACCCAAATGTTATAATAATCATAAGGGTAATTTTTCCAGGGATAAGGATCTCCTGACGGAAAGGCCCGTTCAACTAAGTCAATTTTTAAATTATTCTTTTCATTATACTCTTTTAAGGTGCGGGGTACTTCGCACATTTTTTTAGTTAAGTGAAATCGTTTATACACATCCACATCGCCGTACCAAACATTATTTCCTGTACTATGATGTAAGAAAATAACCTTTAAATCAGGATTTTCATATTTTAATTCGGTGATCGGGTTACACCCAAATAAAAAGAATGAGAACCCAAAAATAATAAGGGTTTTGATAATAGAAATCTTCATCTTCAACTAATTTGTTAGAACAATATTTATAAAATTAAATCAAAGTATCCAATTTAATTTTCTTACCTGTAGCGCTTATTGAAACTTGCCGCTTAATTTCAAATATATGAGGAATCTTATACAATTCCAGATGTTGTGCACAATGTTTCTTTAATGCGTCCTCATTAAGTTCGCAGTTATTTACAGTGACTGTAGCCTTTAAAGCTTCACCTAATAGTTCACTTTCTATACCTTCAACCGTACAATCAATTACATTTTTTAATGAAAGTATCACACTTTCAATTTCTTTCGGGCTAATTCTTTTCCCCCCTACTTTTAATATCTCTTTTTTTCTTGCGGTTAAATATATATAACCTTCATCATCAACAGTTCCAATATCTCCGGTATACAACCATCCATTTTTTAAAGTTTTTTCAGTTTCCTTTTTGTCTTTAAAATAACCTTTCATTATGTTGTCGCCTTTGGCTATTATTTCACCAATTTCGCCAGGTGTAACTTCTTTTCCAAATTCATTAATAACTTTTAATGATACCCCAGCAATCCCTTTCCCTATTGAACCCTTATGTTTTTTAGAGCTTTTGGGAGGCAAGTAAGATAATCTTGCCGTTGCTTCAGTTTGGCCGTACATTACAAAAAAATCAATTTTAGGAAATGCTTCCTTAAACTCATCAATAAATACATTATCTAGTTTTCCTCCAGCCTGGGTGACATATCGCAAGTGTGGGAATTCTGTATTTTTAAATGAATCTGATTTGCGAAGAAGTATTTGAAAATGGCTTGGAACACCTGCAAAACCAGTGCATTTATAATCGTTTAAGTTATTTAAAACTGATCCGAGAAAAATAAAAGAGTTATTAAAGACTAATGAGGCGCCAATTCTCAAATGTGTATGTAATAATGATAAACCATAGCAATAATAAAATGGCAATACAACCAGCATTCGGTCTTTTTCATTTAAATTAAGATAGTCTAAAATAGAATCGGTATTTGCCATTATGTTTTTGTGTGTTAACATTACACCTTTAGGTGCCCCTGTTGAACCTGACGTAAAAATAAGCTCGGCACATCTATTCGGGTCAAATCCGGATTCTTTTATGACAAAATCCGTTTTGGGTTTCAAATTTTCAATGGATGTAAAACATTCACTATCTGATAATTCTAATCGTTTTTTTGCTGTTACATTACAAAAAATCAATGAAGCATCCGTTTTTTTTCTGATAAATTTAAATTTATCGAGCTCAATCATTGGATCAACAGGTATACAAACATTTCCAGACTTTAGAATGGCTAAATATACTGTTACAAAAAATAGATTATTAGGTGATACAAGAAGTATATGTTTATTTTCACCTAAAGAATTGCTTAAATATTTTGCCAGTCTTAATGAATCTTGATTTAATTTTTCAAAAGAAATTTCTTCCTTTCCAACCAGAAAATCCTTCTTCAATTTACTGGTATTCTCAAAAAAATAATCATATACATTCATAATTGTTTATCCTTTATAATAGTCACGAATTGGTTCCATTCTAAGATAATCAGTCGTTCTTCTTTTTCTGTCGAAGTTATTATATAATGCTGAAACCCTTTCCGGGGTTTCATTCATTACACTGGCTACTTCGTCAGGTGAATAATTGTTTTCATAACCATACCAAAAAATATCCATTTGCTCAAAAGGAAGTTGGTAAAAGAATTCTTCCTGTGTTTGTTCTGCGGTATATGTATCGGTTGTTGGAACCCTGTCAATTATCCCCTGTGGAACTCCCAGATATTCTGCAAGTTGATAAACCTGGGTTTTGTATAAATTGCCTATAGGCATAATATCAGCACCACCATCTCCATATTTAACAAAAAAACCCTGTTCCTTTTCATGTTTGTTTGGGGTGCCAACGACTGCGTAGTGCAGCGATTCTGCATAATAATACAACATTGACATCCGTGTACGCTGTTTAAAATTTGAAGCAGCAACAATTTGAAGATCTTCATTTGTATGTAAAGGTTTATCTTTTTCATTGCCATGTTCATCAATTATAGTTAATGAAAACAACGGTGGCAAATTGTTAAACAAACCTCTTTGTTTCACAACAATCTTCATCTTGTACTTTTGAGGATCGTATTCAGGAAAAACACGTTTAACAGCTTCATCTCTTCTTTCATAGCACCCATACCCTTGCAAAGCACCTGTAATATTTTCTAAATGCAATGACTTTACACCAAATACACCGGCAAGCTCCCTGGCCAGTATTTCACTATCCTGGCTTGAATCTTTTTCCGGAAGCATTACTGCAGTTACCTTTTCAGGACCAAAAGCTTTCGCAGCAAGGCCTAAACATACTGAA
>JBNLCS010000820.1:0-6994 GCA_050303935.1 Bacteroidales bacterium | reverse complement strand
TGGAATTAATGGTGAAAACCTTTTCACGGAAACAGATAATTATGAGCATTTTTTGAGGTTGTATGATAAATATATTGAACCTGTTGCGGAAACGTATGCCTGGTGTTTAATGCCTAATCATTTTCATTTGTTGGTGCGGGTGAAATCAAATGTTATATATAAATACTCAAACACTGACAGGTCCCGGTACCACTGTCAGGTTTAGGATAATTGTAAACCTGTCAGTGGGGGAAGCCCCTGACAGTGTTAGAAAAAGAAAAACGAATTGGAATAAATTATATATATGAAACAAACCTTTAAAATGACATGCGATTACATTCTTCCAATCGCACCATACTGGAATTGAAATTGATATTGCCGTTTGTTTTTAAATACGAAGGAATAGTAAAAACCGCTGCCAGGATTATTGACCGATTCAGGGTTAGAAAATAATAACCCCGGTTTGGCCTTGTAAACCCCGACTGCGGTTTCGTTACACTACTATATTAAAATAAACCTATATTCTAATTATTCCACGGAAACAACCGGACAATTTACTATGGCAGCACCTGTAGCCAATACATTGGCTGATGAAGCTGTTGACCAGTTACTTACATTTTCAAAATCCATATTATCGTATATGTCCACATCCCATAATGGTGAGTAGTCTGCATCTGTCGGAATGGTTTCTGTTACATTGTGGGTTTGCATGGTGCCGGTTTCAGTAACAAAACCTGATGGTGGTCCGCCACCGTCCATACCGGGGTTAATGTTAAAAGTTACCAGGATATCTGATAAAGGTACTTCAGGGTGACCTTCGGCTGGAATGTCCACTCTCAGGTCTTTTTCTTCAAATGAAAAATAGTGTACTAACATATTTTTATACCAACCTTTTACGAGTCCATTCGATTCATCTGCACTGTAACGTAACATTGCGGTTGAACCCTCTGGCACAACCGGACAGTTTACTATAATATTTGTTCTTTCAATGGTATAATCCTTGCTCATTAACTCATCAACACTTGCAATAGTATTGGCAACGTAATCAGAAGGTACGGTTACTTTATGTACATGCCAGAAATCGTTGTACCCTGCATCACCCGGAATAACATCAATGATATTAAGCTGTCCTTCTACTGGCATTTCTTCACCTTCTTTGAACAATACAAAAATGGGGGCTGATTTTATTGGTAGTACATCAAAATTATAATACTGGATTTTTTCACCTCCGGGCCCCAACCCTTTTGTGATAAATGGTGGTTTATCAAAATTTATTGGTTCGTTAGGTTCTGGCATACCATTGTCATCTGTTCGAAGGAACAAATGTGCAAAATCTGCACTAAACCGGTCAACGCTAACTTTTTGAGCTGTATCAGGATCGTAAACCATGGGTTCTTCATCCTTTTTTTCACAACTACTTAAAAGGATGAAAGCTGTTAAATAAATTGCTGTCTTTCTTAGATTTTTCATACCAAATTAGTTTAATAAATTATCAATTTGGTACAAAGCTGGTGTTATAAAATCACAGAAGCATCACAAAGGCTTAACAATAGTGTTTCAGTTTGTTAATTCCCCGTTAATTTAGAAACTGCTGTAGAATAACCGGAGGATAAAATCCAAACCGTTTCTTAATCATCTTCGTCATCTTCGGGTTCATTGTCGTAATCTTCCTCTTCAACGTCCTCTTCTAATTTATCAAAGGCTTGAATATCCCTGTCTTCCGATTCAAAGTCACCATCACCCTTCATTTCATTAAAATCCATATCATCAGAAGCTTCATTTATTTCGCTAAAAGAATTGTCAAATGGAAATATATCAAGAATTGGGGATTCTGTTATTGCAGCTATCTCATAGTCACTTACAGTACCTTTCATTTCTTTTTCAAGATTGTCATAAGCATCTTTAAGGTTGTGTGCCCTTATAAGCATATATGAATTTGATTTTCTTTCCAATCCCCGTTCTTCATCAATCGTTATGTATGAAACTTTTGCTTTATACCAACGGTCTCCCGATTCACCCGGTAGAATTTCAGCATAGTTAGCAATTTTAATATTGGTAACTGTAAATTCTCCCGAGATATATGGTTCCATTTCTTTATTGATCCTGCTTTCTGCTTCGGTAAACGACACGGCATCTACCAGATATGGTTCGGATACGTTTTTCACTTTTCCCTGATCGTCAAGCTTTTGATACTTAACTTTACATTCAAACCAATTGCTCATAAAATTATTGTTAAAATTAGTGAGCAAAGATATAATCAATCTCTGTATTTATTGATTGTTTACACTAATTAATTTGTTGATTTTAGATATTAAATACAATTGCATTAAGAGACTGATAACATAGGGGTTGCTGAAAAAGTCAAAAGCGTGCAAGATGCGAGCCGGCAAAATGAAGGCGTACTGTAGTACGTCGAATTGCAGCCGGTGAAGTAGATTGTGTGTTTTTGGCTAACGAAATGTTTCAATATAAGTGCACTGTTTTCAAGATATTCTATTCAATAAGCTTACAGCACCTTATAAAAATTATATTGCACTTAACACATTACCAATGCATTGAGTGTTTTTCAGCAGCCCCTAACATATATTATCCGTTTTGTAAGCACTTCTAGTATGTGGATTGCTAATTTCCCAAACTAATTTTCGCCCTATTTTCCTTTTTTCTGCGTTAAATTTTTTTTTGCCGTAGCTTTGGCTATGCCTGTAAAATTTGCCTTGAAAAAAGAAATATATATTCAAAAATTTTAGTTCGTTAAATTAACACTCTCCACACTAGACTTTGTATCTGGCAAATATGTTCCCTTTTTCTTTTTTAATCAATAAGGTGTTTGCAAATTGTAGTAAACAAGTCTTTAGATTTAAACGGTTTAGGTAATAAATCATCAAATCCGCTACTCATAATTTTTTCTTTTTGGTCAATAAATGCGAAAGCAGTTTGAGCAATTACCGGTATCCGGTTATTTATTTTTTTTATTTCTGTTATTGCTTCATATCCATCCATTTCCGGCATTTGAATATCCATAAGGATCAAGTCGATATGTTGTATTTTATCAACTATTTCTAATGATTCACGTCCATTTTTAGCCCAAAAAATATTGGCTTTGGTACTTCTTAAAATCTTTTCAATATAAAAGTAACTTGCATCCTCATCTTCAGCAATGATTATATTTTTCCCTTTAAAATCATATTTCTCTTTACAATCCAACGTTTTTTCCGGATCTTCTTGCTGAACATCCCCTTTATTTAAGGGTATTTTAAAATTAAATATGGAACCAATTTTTTCTCCCGGTTCACACCATATTTCACCTCCAAATTTTTCAACAAGGCTTTTACTTATAGATAATCCCAGCCCAGCCCCTCTAAACAACCTGGTTTTTTCAAATTCCGCTTTTCTAAAACGGTCAAATATATAATTTTGGGCTTCTTTTGGAATACCAATACCCGTGTCAATCACATAAAATTTTACCCATTTTTGGTTTTTCTCCGATATAAAATCATATCCAAACTTTACCATTCCGGTATCGGTAAATTTAAGTGCATTGCTTAGTAAATTTGATAATACCTGCTGTAACCTTATTTTATCAATATAAATTGTTTGATCCCCACTATGTTTTTCAACGATAAGGTCAACTTTGTGTTTTTCTAAAACATGTTTATGTTCGGAAAATATCATGTACAGTTCATCAAGTATTTCATTAAGGTTATTGTTTGATGGTTTAATTGTAATCTGATTAGCTTCAATTTTTGAAATATCGAGTATATCATCAATTAACCTTAACAAGGTTTCTGAATTCTGATAAATGTTTTTCTTAAATTCTTCTTTTTCTTCAAAAGAATACCCCCCATGCAAGAGCAATTCAGAGAAACCAATTATGGCATTCATTGGGGTCCGTATCTCATGTGACACATTTGCAAGAAATGAAGTTTTTAACCGGTCTGATTCTTCCGCTTTCTCTTTAGCTTTTTCAAGCTCTTTTGTTCTTTTTGCAACGATATCTTCCAGGTTGTTCCGGTGCTTCTCAAGTTCTTTGTTTTGTTTCTCAATTTTTTTTGTTCTTTCTTTAACTTTTTCTTCCAGGTTTTTATTTATTTCCTCAAGTTCCAGGTTCTTATGTTTCAGTGTTTCTATCAAATTAATGTTCTGACTTTTTAAATCGTATAATTTGATAGCATTGTCAATAATAATTTTTACTTCTTCTTTATCCCAAGGTTTCCTGATAAACTGGTAGACTTTCCCTTTGTTTATTGCTTGTATAATATCCTGAACTTCTGTGTAACCAGTTAATATAATACGATACGCATACGGATACTTAACTGCAGCTTTTTCAAGAAACTGTACGCCGGTTGTTTTTGGCATACGTTGATCGGTAATAATTACTTTAATCGAATTTTTTGAAAGTACTTCCCAGCCTTCTTCAGCAGATTGAGCAATATGTACTTTATAAAATTTTTTAAATACATATTTAAAGCCTACAAGATTTTCCTTTTCGTCATCAATATAAAGAATATGGTTTGTTCCAGAGTCCATAGAAGGTTATTATTTATTAAAGATAGCCATTATTTGTTAGTATTCTTAAATGGTAGAAATATTTTAAATTCTGTTCCTTTATTTTCTTCGGTTTCAACTTCAATAAAACCATTATGCTTTTTTACAATGCTGTATGAAATTGATAAACCTAACCCGGTGCCTTCACCTACGTCTTTGGTCGTGAAAAAAGGTTCAAATATTTTCTCAACTATTTCCGGTTTTATTCCACAACCATTGTCTTTAAATCCTATTAGAACATATCGTTTGTTGTTTTTTTCTGTTTCAGATGTTGAAATAATAATTTTCCCGTCTTTTTCAATAGCATGGACAGCGTTCACAAGAATATTCATAAATACCTGACTTAGTTTACCCGGGGAGCATTCAACTTCATGGATATTACCATATTGTTTAATAATTTCAATCTGGTTTTTACTTTGTTTGCCCATTAATATGATAGACGAATCAATTGTTTGATGTAGGTCTGTTAAAACAAATTCATCATTATCAACCCTCGCAAATGTCCTTAAGCTATTAACAATCTCCTTGGTACGGTCAACGCCAAGTTTTATGTTCGACGTTAATTCATCAAAACCTATCAACATTTCTTCATATTCCAGTTCTTCTTTAATATCATCAATTTCTTTCGCATTTTCTTGAGGGATTACATTATCATAAACTTTTATGATCTGTTTAAAGTCGTCCAGAATATTTCTCAATCCTTCAATATTTGAGCTTATGTAATTAATTGGGTTGTTTATTTCATGTGCGATACCTGAAGTAAGCTGGCCAAGGGATACCATTTTCTCTGCAGCTACTAATTGCGATTGGGCATTTTTTAATCTTTGCAACGCATCCTGGGCTTTTTTCTTTTCTTTTTCCAGTTCACTGTTTGTTTGTGACAGTTTATTGGCTTGCAATTGTATTTTTTCTTTTTGTGTATTTATTTTCGCATTTCTATTTTCCAGTTCTTTATTTTTTCGAATATTGGCTTTGTTATTAATATATATGTATATGATAAACGCAATGAACAAAATAAAAAATATGACAAATATAAAAAAAGCAACCCGTTGTAACCTTATCTGGTTTTGTTGATCAATTAATAAAGCTTCTTTGTTTTGTATGTCTGTTTTAAGTTTTTCAAGTGAAGAACTTGCTTCTTCCAGGTTTTTTTGTTTTAGGTTTAGTTGATCATCAAGGTCTTTAATTTCTGAATTTTTTAAGCTTAATGTCCAATTGGTATTGTTTAGTTCTATTTTTCTTGAATTTACCTCAGATACAGTTACATTATATTCATTTTGTAGAGAATCTATCTTTTCTTCCTGCTCCGTAATGGTGTTGATTTGATTTTTTAAGACTGTATTGAGGGAATCATTTTTTTTAAATAATCCGGATAGTGTTAAAACAAGCCCCTCTACTTCTTCTTGTTTCTGCAAAAGTTCTTGCTGAATTTTTTCTATCCTCTCCCGTTCCTGGAACAACGTGCGTTCTGTTTCCCTGTATAGCTGACGGACATCTACTTCAGTACCTCCAAGCAACAGTAACTTTGATGAGATAGTAAATCCGGCATCGATAATATTTTTTTTGTTTATTTCAAATTGTACTTTACCATCAACATGTATAAAATTTATCATTATTTCCCGTTGGTCCGAATAGCGGTCAGTAATTATAAAAGTTCGTGTGTTTTGTATTTTTTTGTAAATTCTTGTGACGTCAAAATTATACTCGTTGAATACAAAAATGATATCAGTTTTATTTAAATTTTGGTTATCGTTAAGCTCGTTAATAGAAATTTTTTTTCCTTTAACTTTTTGATTGTTGAGATTTTTTATAAGGTCGGATAACAACTGGTCTTCTCCTAAATACGAGATAAATATTGTGTCTGCATTGTCGATACTTTCACCTTCAATGTATTTTAGGAAGTTGTAAAGCAATGCAGTTTTTACCTCTGCATCATTTAAATTTTGGGAATATATATCCTTAGTCCCTCCCACACAAAGAATGAAAACAGAAAGTAGAAACAGTTTATACTGTAAGCATATTTTACAACCTGTAAGCATGATAGCTTAATTTGATCACAAAATAGCACTTTTTTTTTCTCTATTAACTTTTTTAATAGATAAAATATAAACAACCGATCAACAAATTACCTGTAAGTGTTTACATAAGAGAGTGTCAGGTAATTCTTTACTTTAATATAAAGAAGCAAAAATTACGATTACAAGGCTTTCGTATTTGGTTAAATGCATCTTTATAATTGACGTAACACCAATGTAAAATCGATGACAAATTAACCGTTAAACCTTATAGTGTTTTTTAAAAACTGCAAGGTCACCCTAAATTTAATATTTGACTTTATAACAGCTTGTGCTTTCTAAAAGATGGTACAGTCAATTTACATCCTTTTATCTATTCAGCAATTTAATAGCGAAATAATTTTGGTCCCGTTCTATTTTTCCAGCAATGTTTAGCTACATCTTTCACAGTAATG
>JBNLCS010000819.1:0-7327 GCA_050303935.1 Bacteroidales bacterium | reverse complement strand
ATATAAAGAAGTACAGGAATATTATGACAAAGGTATGCGTGTGCCTGACGATGTTACCTTGCTTTTATGTGATGACAACTGGGGCAATGTAAGGCATTTACCTGATCCTGAAGAACCTAAGCGCAAAGGTGGCTACGGTATGTATTATCATTTTGATTTCGTAGGCGGGCCACGTTCTTATAAATGGCTAAACGTAAGCCACATCTCAAGAGTGTGGGAACAAATGAACCTCTGTTATCAACATGGTGTGTATCAAATATGGATTGTAAACGTGGGAGACCTGAAACCTATGGAGTTGCCAATATCATTTTTTCTAGACTTTGCATGGGACCCGGATAAATTACAACCATCCAATTTAATGGAATATCATACCAACTGGGCAAAGGAACAATTTGGTGATAAATATGCAAGAGAAATTGGTGAATTACTTTGGTTATATACTAAATATAACCGGAGAAGAACCCCCGAATTACTTGATTCCCGAACATACAGCATTACGGATTATCGTGAATTTGAAAAGGTCACAAAAGAATATGAAAAAATATTCAAGCGTTCTTTACTCATTTTTGAAGAAATAGATGATATGTACAAAGATGCATACTTCCAATTGGTGCATTTTCCTGTTTGGGCTTGTTCAAATCTTTATAAAATGTACTTCGCACAGGCCAGAAATAATTTATTTTACCAACAAAGAAGGACCTCGGCTAATGACATGGCCGATATTGTAAAACAATGCTTTGAAGAAGATGAGAAAATAACCAGGTACTATCATGAACTGTCTGATGGAAAATGGGATAAAATGGCATCACAGACACATATTGGTTACAGAAGTTGGAGCGACCCTCGAAATAACATATTACCGGATACAAAGAAAATATCACCTGAAAATGAAGCTTCAATGGGTGTTACCTATTCAGGTACTGAAAAATATTGGTTACCCGGAAAAGAAGAAGTTGAATTACCCACATTTGATTCGTACAACAACCAATCAAATATTATTGAAGTATTTAACAGAGGCAAACAAGGTTTTGAATACTTTTTTAAAACCCAAGCCAAGTGGATCAACCTATCCAATGTAAATGGTTATGTAGAAAAACAAGATTCAATAAAAATATCAATAGATTGGAATAAGTTGGAAATTGGTAATAATGAGGGGGAAATAATAGTAGGATCTAACAGTAATAATGAAGTTATAAAATTTAAGGTTAAGGCTATAAAATATGATATAAATAAGGAAAAAGCAGTTGGTTTCATTGAAAGAAACGGTTATGTAAGCATGGAAGCCAACAACTATTCCACCGCCAGCAATAAAGGGGGTGTTTCATGGACCGTAATCCCCGGTTTGAGCAAAACAAAAGATGGGGTAACCACCGTTCCTGTTAATATATCCTTTTTACCACAAGACAAGAATTTACCTTTTCTTGAATATCAGTTTCATCTATTAAAAGAACCCATAAATGACAGCGTAACCATTGAAGTAAAAATAGCCCCGACACATAATTTTTCTGGCAAGGGTTTATATTATGCAATAGCCATTGATAATGAAAAACCTCAAATTATTAATATTCATGAAAACAGTACCAGGCCTGACTGGGAATATCCATGGTGGTATAATACTGCGGTAAGTAACTTTGCTATTTCAAGCACTACAAAACACCAGTTAACAGAAAAAGGAAACCACGTTTTAAAACTTTATATGATAAGCAGTGGTGTTGTTTTTCAAAAATTAATATTGGATAATGGAAGCTTGAAAAGATCATATCTGGGGCCACCTGAATCAATATATATGGAATAGAATTGTTCGTTATAATTTTATCTTTTACATGAAAACGATTAAAGTTTATTGCATCGTTTCTTTTAAACGATGAATAATCCAATTCAAACAGATTGAAAAAATTGTGTTTTTATAAATTTATAAACAAGTAAAACCCTTTCCGATGAATCGGAGCAGGCTATAGGGGGGGATTTGATAAGAAACTCAATCCCCCAACAATGGGATATGGTTAAAAATGAACCGATCCGCCAACAGGCGGAGAGCTCAACGAAGCCAAAAAAACATGAGGGTTCCACACTTAAAGAAGATCAATGTTAATGTGTTAACTGCATATAATTGAAAAATAGATGTTTAACTAAATTTTATTCAAGTGAAATTATAGCTATCCCAACTTTTTTGAGTATCCCTTCCATGTTAAAGACATGGTTTATTTTTATATTTGCAACCTTAAAAAATTAATCTGATTATTTTATAGGTATTTCTCTTTCCAAATATAATAGTCATAATAAGTTAAAATAGTAGTAGCAGTATGAGTATCGCAAAATCATTTACAGTAGAAAACCCGGATTTTGATTTGAGCCCTTACACCGGGATGACCAAAAAGCATTACATTGAATGTGCAAAATATTTATTGACAAGGGCTTTTAACCATGTAGACTCGATTGACAAACCTATATCATTTCCCATAGTTCCGGGAAAAACTTATCCACAACCCAATGCACCCGACTGGCGATACAGATCAGCTGAGTTTGAAGCATTAGAAAGGACTTTTACATTAGCCGGCCCTCTTATTAATATTGATCCTGAAATAACAATTAATGGTATAAACCTTCGGGAATATTATAGTAAACATATTTATAATGCTTTTACCCCCGGTAACTCCAACTCATTGCCATTACCAGAAGATTTGCCAGACTCAACATACCAGTTTACTTGTGAATTTGGTGGGTTATTTAAAACATTGTTGTTAATGCCCGATACCATTTGGAACACATACACCCAACAACAAAAAGATGAAATGGTGACATGTATTTCAAAATGGGGACACCACCGCACTACACAAAACAACTGGAGAATATTTAACATAGTAACCCTTTCCTTTCTTAAAAAATATGGATATAAAATTGATGATGATCTTTTAAAAAGTCACCTTTTGTGGGTAGCATCCTATCATTCAGGAAATGGATGGTACCTTGAGCAAACCTATAATTATTATACTATTAGTTTGTTTGTTGTTTACTGCATAATCTGGAACAGGGCATTTGGTGATGAATTTTACCCCGACATAGCAGCTACAATTGAAAAGTCCGCCCAGGAATTAATGCAAACATATACCAATTTTTTCGCCCGTGACGGATATGTTAACATGTGGGCAAGGAGCATTTGTTACCGCACATGGATTTCTGGAGGGTTCCCTGTTTCGTTTATGATGAAGGACAATTCTCCCTTAGACCCTGGATTTGCCAGAAAGTTATGTTCAGGCTCAATTTTGCAGTTTGTCACACGTGAAGATTTTTTTGATAACGATATCCCAAGTCTTGGTTTTTATGGCCAACGTGAATATGTATTGCAAAATTACAGTTGTTCTGGGAGTCCGTTTATAATGTTTTTACCCTTTATTTGCCTGGCATTACCCGATGATTCCCCCTTTTGGACAGCCAAAGAAAATGAAGGGTTCTGGGAAACATTAGGAAACAAATCAAACATTGAAGTATTAGATAAACCAGGCCTTGTTCTGGTTAACCACGGTAAAACAGGTACTTCTGAAATTATACCCGGTAAGGTATATTACGATGACCACAATTACTCAAAACTGGCCTACAACACACATTTTCCTTGGGAAAATCATAACCCACAAGGTGGGACTTCCATGGAATATAGTTATAGGAGCCATGATCCAAGGGATGTCAGAGGGGATGATATCAACTTCTATTTAACCGGGCAAACAATTGATAATACTTTAGAAAAAAGTTCGGTTTACACCACTTCTCAAAGCATGTTATACAATGGTGTTAGAAAGGGCGTTTGTTACAGACAAGCCATCATGCGAAAGCCACCAAATAATGGCGTTGGTTATATAATTGACCTGGCCGAGATATTTATTCCCGGTGGCTTGATTAGGGTTGACCGCTCAAGGCTGGCTTTTGAATACGAATTAACCCTAGGGCATTATGGTTTACCACATATGCACGGTAAAAAAGCAGAAATTAAAAAATATGAAGCCAATGGTAAAAAAATAATTACCGCAGCAATAACTGGCAGGCAATTGGCCCTTATCACATACAATGGATGGGATGATTTACATACCCTTGTCCAATCGGGAAATAACGCTGAAGCTGAGGAAAGTACAGTGTTGTATTGTCACAAAAAAAGATTGCAAAAAAACCCTCCTATGGAAATGATGATCTCGGTAATGCTCCATAAAATGAATGATGAACCATGGACTGAAGAAGAATTATCGCCCATTAAGAACATTGAAATCATGGATATTACCCCTAAATTATCTGCGTTGGGTGCGACCATCACATTGAACAATAATGATGTTTACCAGGTAGATTTTAAGGATCTGGATGGATATCGAACATGTTGATGATCTTGATCTAATTAGACAAACCACAAATATACCTATTAGTTTAATTGATATCTACTGTATACGGAACCGACAGAAAACATTTGCAATAAATCTTGATAGTAAAGCACCGCCAAGGTTCTATTATTAGCGGTGCTTTTTCTATTTTTTTCAGTTTCGAACGTATATCTATTTCGGACTAAACAATCTTACAAAATATATAGCCCCGGCTGTTCCTCTTTCCGGTGCCTGAAACTTCACTCGAATTTTTTCTTTTCCTTCCAACATTCTTGGAGGTATAAGATAAACTTCCTCCATAAAATCAGAAACATTCCATTTTCCAACATCCTCTGTGGCTAATTTTTCACCATCAATTAGAATATCAAATTTTCGGTTTCCAAAGTTGCTTCCCCAAAATCTTAACAAAAGTGATAAGTTTGTTTTACCATCGGTTTTTAGTTCATAACTGAACGAACCCCCATCGCGGGCTTCACGCCAAAATTCATCCATATGGACACCTGTATTCGATTTTTCAGACTCCATAAAATGGTCTGCTTCAGGCTGCTGTTGTCCCGGCTGAACAAAATCAATAGTCCTGCTTTCCAAATCTAACCTTTCCTTTTCCATTCTGGCCAAAGAATCAAGGACAGCCTTATAACCATCATTTGTTAAGGTATACCAATACATCATATATCTGGAATCATGTATCCCATAAAATGGTTCTAACGTAAGATCCATATTATCAGTATTTAACATATTTATTCCTGACATATCAAATACCAGAGGCTTGCCAGGAACAGGTTTCAGTTTTGCAGGTATTGATTCAAAGTCATCTTCAATAATAATAGGAGCTTCATTTAAGGGTAATTGTTTTCCATGTGCAATGTGTTCCCACCTTCCTGTACCAGCTATCAGGCCAGGGGTATCCCCACCCCCGGTTTTAGCACCAAGTACAATTGGCCCATACATAAACGCATAGTAATTGGGCACATTTATAAGTTTTTCAAGCCTTCCTTTCATTGGTAAAATAACCTTTACAACATCACCATCTTTCCATTTACGGTCGATAGCCACATAAGAAGTAGGGTTGGAACCTATATTTTGTTCCTTACTATTAACCAATATCTTAAAATCATCTTTAGCTACCCATGAAGGATGACGAACAAGAAGTTTAAATGAAGCCTTTGATTTTATATTAATTATAATCGTAGTAGCTTCTTCTTCCGGAAAATCTGTGTTCTGGGTAATCGTAACCCCTTTTTCTTCCCAATTCAATTCTGAAGCGACAAACAAATTAACAAATAGACTGTCTGAAGCATGTGTATAAATAAACTGTCCATATTTTCCATGATTCTCTAAACCAGTACCTACACAACACCACATAGCCTTGTTTGGTGCTGAATAGACCCTGTAATGACGTGGGCGTGCAGGTGTAAAATAAACATATCCGCCATGTTCAGGATGCTGAGTGGAAAGAATATGGTTAAACATTGCCTTTTCATAAAAATCAGCGTACTCAGCATTTGGCCTCATCCTGAATAAAACTTCAGTCAATTTTAACATATTGTGGGTATTGCATGATTCAGGCCCTTCATTTACCCTTATGTAATCAATGCAAGCATCCACGCTTGGGAAAAATTCCCTTCTACTGTTCCCTCCAAATGCTAAACTGCGATTATATGCAACTGTTTCCCAAAAAAAAGTACCTGCCTTATCATATTTTTCATCTCCGCTTAATTCTGCAATTCTTTGAAACCCTACAGCCTTTGGAACCTGTGTGTTAGCATGTTTATTATCAAGGTTATCTTCACCTTTAGCCATAGGATTTAAAATAGACTTATGCGAAAACCGTTTTGCCACAATTAAATATTTCTCTTCGCCTGTAATTTTATATGCATCCGCAAGTACTTCGTTCATTCCTCCATGTTCATTGGCAAGCATACCTTCCATTTGCTCATCCGACAAACCCGAAGTAAGGTCAATTGCCCAATCACAAAATTTCAGAAACATGTCTTTGGCATCTTCATTACCGGTATAAAACCAGGCATCTCGCAAACCAGCATACATTTTGTGAACATTATACCAGGGTACCCAATATCTCCATATTAAACCAATATCCCCTTTTTTTATTCCGCTCCAAAGTTCATCACTTTTTGGGACTGCCCCAAGGTATCCAATTCCCCAGTCAGGATATTTTTCAGCATTTGCCTGCTGACATTTTTTAAGTTCGGAAAGCATGTATTCCATACGATTTTTAAATTCAACGTTTCCGGTAGAAATGTAATTCATTGCCATAGCCGATAAATAATGACCACCAACATGTCCGTCTAGACCATCACTTTCCCAATTCCCATAATTTTCGGCTTTAGGAGGTAAGCCAGCCACTTTTAAATACGGCGCCAGAAAACGGTCGGCATTGTATTCCAACAAAACGTTGGCGTTTAAATCCTGTGCATGTTTAAACGGGCCATCCAGTAATTTAACACTCGATAAAGAAAATTCATGTGGATAAAAATCATCCTGAGAATACAAGTTTTGGAGTACCACAAGACACAAAATTGTTAGTAAAATTCTAAAATTAGCTTTCATTTATGTTCCAATTGTTAATATGATTTATAATACTGTTTTAGCAAACCTATTGTTTTTTGCATAAAAAACAATATTTTTCGATTAAAAGTAAACAAAAGTTACAAAAAATTATAGTTTCCTGATGACCTATTTTTATTTGTGCAATTAATAATTAAAAAGTCAGTTGGGCTTTATTGGTTTTTATGATAAATTTGGCCAAATCACTTATTTTAACCTGATGCTTAGGCTCACTGATTTAGAAATTATTGAACAATTAAAAAACGGGAATACCGAAGTATTTAAGGTTTTTTATAAAGACTTTAATAAAGTCACCGGCTTTATAAGACAAAACGGGGGAACCAATGAAGAAGCAAAAGATATTTTTCATGATGCCCTACTTGTTTTATATGAAAAAA
>JBNLCS010000818.1:0-3609 GCA_050303935.1 Bacteroidales bacterium | reverse complement strand
CCACTTTTTGTCTTTCGGTTTCCTTCAATTCTTTTTCCTGTAATACAGCTTCAGTTTCAACAGCATCAATTTTTTCTTTGTTTTTTTGAGCAACAATGATTTGACGAAGCCTGTTTTCTTCAGCTACAGCTATTTCTTCTTCCGTAGCAATCCGGGCTTTTTCAGCAATTAGTTTTTGTTCCTGTTTTACCTTATCAATTTCTGCCTGTTGCCTGTCACGGATATTCTCAACTTCCCGTCTCTGGTTCTGCTCTGTTTCAGCTAATTGACGTTCTAATTCCAATATGGTTTCGCGCGCTTCAACATCCTGTTTGGTAATGGTTTTTTCCTTTTCACGCTGAATTTCGTTGGCTAGTACTTTTTGTTTGGCGGTTAGTTCAGTAATTTTCTTTATACCCTCGGCATCAAGAATGTTGTTTTCTGATAAACTATCAAGGGGAGTCTGTTCAAGAAAGTCAATAGCACAGTCATCAAGAATATAACCATTAAGGTCAGTACCAATGATGCCAAGTATTTCTTGTTTAAATTTTTCCCTTGAATTGTACAATTCAACAAATTCAAATTGTTTACCTACTGTTTTTAATGCTTCTGAAAATTTGGCATCAAATAGTTCGATCAACGCAATTTGATCAGATGCCCTTTTTGAACCAATACTTTGTGCCACCTGTATAACATCTTCACGGGTTTTATTAACACGCAGAAAAAATGCTACTTTAATATCAGCACGCATATTGTCTTTACAAATTAAACCTTCCTTTCCCAAACGTTCAATAACAATGGTTTTAAGGGTTATGTCCATTATTTCAAGTTTGTGTAATACTGGTATTACAAACAATCCTGAAAATGATACTTTTGTACCGCCACTACCTGTGCGGACAAGGGCTTGACCCTGTACGGCTTTTTTAAAAGTTTTTATTAAAACAATTATAAAGCCGAACAAAAACAGTACAATCAGAAATACTGTGAATTTTCCTAAAGCTTCTAACATTTCATTTATAATTTATAGGGTTCTACTAGATAACATTTTTTCTCTTTTATATAATTGATAACCAATGCTGTATCACCTTTTTGAAGGCTGGCACCCAAATTTGCAATTACGTTTACACGATATATATTACCTTCATGGTTTATTTCAGCCTGACCAAAATGGGAATCGTCAATATTCATCAATAGTTTGCATATTTTACCCTGGTATTTAAAATTGTCGGAACTGTTCTTTGACATTTTTGTATAAATAGCGGCAAAAGGTGCGGTTAGAAATTTTGCCACAAATAAACTAACCAGAATGTTAGGGATTAAAAGAACTAGTGAAAACAATATTGATTCGTTATGCGAATAATGGTTAACCAATATGCTTATAATCCACAGGGGTAATATAAAAAAGCTTAACAACAGCATAAAGGGAACTTTGCCTAGGTTAAAAAAACCTAATATAGCATTCATTGAAATTATTGCACCGGCTGTGCTTGCACCGGCATCGGTATGCACATCAGTATCGGCATCTGCATCCACATCCGTATCAATATCGGCGTTTGCATCAACATCCAAATCTGCGTCAATATCAACATCTGCATCCAGATCTACCTCCATATCAATTTCTACATCGCTTCCACCAACTTCAACATTCAGGAAATCCATATCCAACGCCCCCAAAATAACAGTTAGCCAGTAAAGCAGGATTAATCCCAATAAAATGGTTGGGACCATATTTACAGGCATTATAGCTGCGTCAAAAAGTTCTTTCATAATATTTGTAGTACTATTGGTTTGTAATAAATCTTTAAGTATCGCTTACATATTGAGTATAATGAAAGAATATAGCGTCATATTAATTCATGCCCATCTTTTCTTTTAGCCTGGCCAATGATTCAGTTGCTTTTGATTTCTTTTCATCGCCTATTGCCCTATCAATTTCATCATCAATACTTTTTGATTCTTTGGCAATATTTCCATACGCTTCTGCCAGTGCTTCTTCATTGGCTATTTTCTCCTGCATCCTTTCCAGCATGCTAATAGTGCTGGTTGCGTCTAATTGCAGCATTTGTTTATTAATATTTTTTGTTGTATTAATCACGTTTATCCGGGCTTTCATAGTTTTCAGTTCATTTTCGTATGAGCTGATATCGGCTTTTAATCTTCTAATATTTTTATCCAGCGTAGAAACATTGCTTTCAAATTTTTCCATCTCAACTTGTTTTACCAAAGCCAGTTTTTCATTCTCCTCTTTTTTAACCAAAGCTTCGGTAGCCAGTCTTTCACCCTCAACTTTATCGAGTTCATTGTTTTGAACTTTTTTCAGCAGTGTGACAGCCTTGTTTTCATATTCAACAGTCTTTTCATTGTATAAAACCATTTCGTTTTTAGCCTTTATTGCGAGAGCTTTCACTTCTGCCAACGATTCAAGGCTTTGGTCCATTTGCACCTTAAGGTCTTTAATGCCCTGTTCTGTTAATTTTATTGGGTCTTCTAGCTTATCAATTAATGAGTGAACTTCAGCCTGACCAATTTTAAACATCCGTTTAAATATATTCATTTAAGTAATTTTAAAGCTTTGAAAATTTTATAATCTCGTTTGAGTATTCACTAAGTAATAAACTTAGGGAGTTAATTGAACCTTCCAGTTCATTCAGATCAAGGTTTTCAATTTGAAGAGTGTCCCGGAAAATTACTTTTTTACCGCTTTCATCTAAAACAAAGGCCCCATGAACAATATCACGATTTTTTATAAGCAGGTTTTTATATACTTCCAGGTTTTCATCCCTAATTTCAAAAAGAAACTGTTCCATTATTAATAACGGGTCTGCACAACCAATAACCAGGTTGCTAACGCCATCATCTAAATTATTGATTACTAAAATACCATCCTCTTCATTTTCAAGAACAACATGGCAGTTTAGTTCAAGCAGGTAATTTTTAACTTTGAAATAACTATTTTCCATCTTTTAGGGTTTATTTCAGCATGTTAGTTTTCAATCTATTAAAAAACGAAATACGCTTCTCAATACTAAATTTCAATTATTACGTCAGTTTCCGTTATTAAAATAGTACCAGAAAATTTTTCGGTAAAATATGAAAAATATTTCTTTTAGCACTACATTATCTAAAGAAAAACGTTTTGTAAAGTTTATTAGCAATTTTATATATGCGCAAGTTAAAAATTACTATATTTGATAATTATATTAGCAAATGTAAATATTAATTTTGAATATGACAAAATAATTAGCACATTTTTATGACATATTTTGGAAAAAACATAAAAAAGATCCGTTCTATACAAAAAATGAGCCAGTTAAATTTCGCTGAAATTTTCGGGTTATCCCGCGCCAGTATTGGTGCGTATGAAGAAGGTAGGGCAGAACCAAAACTTGACATTATTATTAGGATCGCTAATCATTTTAGCATAATGGTAGATGACTTGGTTAACAAGGAAATAACAGTTAATGAACTTTATCATTTTAATATATTTGATGATAAAATAAATAAAAATGTAAATATTGGCAGTGAAATACTAAATAAATTAGAATTTTCAACCATACCTTTGGTAAGTTCTCATGATTTAGTCATTCACCCGGTTGAAAAGATAGTAAATATTTCCTTATCAGGAAACTT
>JBNLCS010000817.1:0-3595 GCA_050303935.1 Bacteroidales bacterium | reverse complement strand
TATTTCCGGCCTCGCCGGTACCATAATCCCATCCGTACCAATGCCAGTTATAATTCCATGTTTCCTCGGTATAGGCTCTTCTTGGTGCCGGTCCCTGGAACAAATCCCAATCCAATCCACCCGGTATATCCGCCGGCTTCTGGTTAGGTACCCTACCTCTTTTATTTGTGTAGAATGCAACTGCCTTATATGGGACTCCAATAATTCCATTATGAATTTCTTTAATTATCTCATTGCTATGTCCGGAAGACCGTTGCTGGTTTCCCATTTGCACAACACGGTTATATTTTTTCGCTGCAGCAACAATTAATTCATTCTCATCCATATTATGGCTACAGGGTTTTTCAACATATACATGTTTGCTCTGCTGCATGGCCATTATTGAACCGGGGGTATGCCAATGGTCTGGTGTTGCATTAAATATGGCATCCAGATCTTTATCGGCCAATACTTTTCTAATGTCATTCTCTAATTTTGGGGCATAATCTATCCGGTTTGAAAACATTTTGGCTGCACGATCTCGCTGATGGGGCATTACATCGCACAAATACAAAACATGTACATTATTGGATTTCGCACCCAACGGCCCGGTATAAGCCCCCAGCCTGCGCCCCAGACCGATAACAGCAACATTTATCCGATCATTAGCACCAATAATATTTTTATAGCTGCTGGCTGATAATCCGGGGGCAAGTAAAATACCGGCAGTGCCTAATGCTGAATGCTCAATAAATTTTCTTCTTGTGATGCTCATAATTTATAGTTCTTTGATTTTAATATTTCTAAAAAACACATTATCGCCATGGTCCTGAAGTAAGATATGCCCTTCTTCAGCTTCACCAAAATCAGGCCACACTTTATATTTACTATAAGCAATCAGGGCACGCCATTGCTGGTCACTCCTTTCATATTCAACAACTTTAATCCCATTGAGGTAATGCTGTACATTTTTACCGTTAACCACAACCCTGGCCCTGTTCCATCCATACTCGTTAACACGTTTACCGCCCTGGTAAGGGGCATAAAAAGAAGGGTCGGCAGTGATTAAATCGTAAAGAGAAGCCAATGTGCGGTTTCCTGCAACACCATTTTTAGCATCGGGATGAAACCGGTCATCGAGGATTTGAAATTCACAACCGATTGATGAACCAGCTCCCTGATTTAGTTCAGTATCTACAAAATACTTTATCCCACTATTGGCCCCTTTGGTAAGGCGAAAATCTACTTCAAGCACAAAATTCTTATATTTATCTACGGTTACAATATCTCCCCCGTTGGTAGACTCCCCACCATCGCTTTTCTCTACAGATAAAACACCATTTTCAATGTTCCAGCCATACGTTGGAAAACCATCCATTCTGGCACCCCGCCATCCTTTGGTTGTTTTGCCATCCCATAGCAATTCCCATCCTTCTTCAATTTCCCGTTGCGTAAGCTTGTTGTTCAAATAACTTATTTGCAGGATTTTTGATAATGCAGGACTTTTTTCTTTATCCAAATTTCCTGTTTTTATCCGCAAGTTTCTGTATTGCACTGTTTTACCTTCTTTTCTGGAATCGTTACCAATGCTGTGCACTTGTAATGCAATAAAACCGGAAGCTGTCATGTCATCAACAATATCAGCAGAAGGCACATCGTTAAGCCAAACCCGTATGCTGTTGCCTATGGCTTCAACCCTGAATTTGTTCCATTCATTTTGCTTAAATGCCTTTTTTGCGTTGGTATTGCATTCCAGGTTGTAAAGCCACCCCCGGCGCGCTTCATCATAAATTCCCCCGGTCCATGCCCTCTTGGATGGATCAAGCTCCACCTGGTAGCCATAGACCCTGCCATTGTTGTAATCCTTGTTGCTATTGCTACGTATTTGTACACCAGCATTTAAAGCCGGGTCTATCTTTGCTTCGTATTCCAAAATAAAGTCACTGTACATTTCTTTTGTAGCCAAAAAAGTATTTGGGGTATTCATTTTACTAACACCAATAATAACACCATCTGCAACTTTAAATTCGGCCGTTCCGTTAAGTACTTCCCACCCTTTCAGGTCTGTGCCATTAAACAGGTTTTTCCATTCATCGTTTTTTTGTGCATTTGTGGTTACACAAATAAGCACAATAGCCGGAAACAATAATACTTTTAAATTCATGTTCATTTCTTTATATAACAAATTATTTGGTTAAATGATATTTTAAACATCGTATTCAGGCAACCACCAGACCGTTCTTTCTTCCTGCATGGCCATATTTGCCATATGCACTGAGATGGCACTTTGGTAGCCATCCTTCAATCCCAATAATAGTTTTTCATCACCTTTAATGGCCGATGCAAAATTCTTATACAATAACCAGGTGGTTTTAAAATAATTATCCTCAAACGGACAGTTTTCACTACCCTCTTCAACCGGGGTAATTTTTCTACGTTGCCCCGCATCCCTGTTAATTAACTTTATTGAAGCACCGGAAATCCCATCTACCCCTTCTCCCCAACCTTTACCGGGATCTCCTTCAGGGATAAGATATGCCCCGTTCATTTGATTGGTAATTATTGTTGCTTTGTCGCCAAAAAATTTAATCGTCTGGTCTTCATACTTGTTCATCAAAATGGAGCTAAAAGAAGCTTTTACCCCATTGGAATAATCAAAAAGGGCATACACATTGTCAAATACTTCCCGGCCATCTTTCCAATAATCAATCCCCCCGGTACCCACAACTTTTACCGGATGGCTGCCAACTATATTATCAATCATATTAAGTTGGTGTGAGCCTAACTCGGCCATCAACCCACCGGAATATTCACGGTACATCCTCCAGTTAATCTGTCGTTCCAGTCCGGGGGACGGAACATTTCGTCTCCAGTTGCTGTTACGGTGCCAAGAAGCTTCAATTCTTGAAATTGTACCACAATGACCATTTTGTATAATCTCTTTAATGGCTTTAAAAGTTGGGTTTAGCTGATATTGATATGATATTTGAAATAATTTTGGACTTTTGTCGGCTTTAATTTTTATTGCTTTTGATTGTTCAATGGTATGGGCCAATGCTTTTTCACACATTATGTGGACCCCTGCATCCAACGCATCCATAACCATACGGTAGTGTTCATGCAAGGGAGTACTGATAATTACCGCTTCCAACTCTTTATTTTTAAGCATTTCCTGATAGTCGGTATAAGTTACCGGATCGCCTTTAATGTTTTCCTTCCCCTTTTTTAACCTGAAGTCAAGAATATCACAACAGGCAATCACTTTAAAAACAGGCAACTCATTAAGTACCCGGATAATCGCACTTCCACGGTCACCCATCCCGATTATGCCAATCCTGATTTTTTCACTTTCAGGAATTGCAACCGCAACCGGTTTTTGTTTGCAGGATGCTGCTATACCCATTCCTAAACCTATTCCAACAGGCACAATTAAAGAATCTTTCACAAATTGTCGACGCTTCATTTTATTTTCGTTTCCATGTTTCTAGTGTTCATTCTTACTATATTGATCGTATTCAGTCATAATTCTAAACGAACTCGTATTATTTAACCTAATGGTTTACTGACTATTAAAACAACCCCATATCCACGTACCATGAAGTTTATTTATAAAAAC
>JBNLCS010000816.1:0-5250 GCA_050303935.1 Bacteroidales bacterium | reverse complement strand
TATAAGAGAATCAAGCCGGAAAAAGGAAAAGTATTGATTGCTGAACCCTTTTTAAACGACACGTATTTTAAACGCTCAATGGTTTTATTAACCGAGCATAGTGAAGATGGAACTGTTGGATTTGTTTTAAATAAACCGGTAAGCATTAAAATGGATGAACTGTTCCCTGAAATGCCAGCATATGAAACAAAAGTTTCAATTGGGGGCCCGGTAGGGACAAACTCGATACATTACATACATACATTAGGTGATATAATTCCGAATAGCCTTCATGTAACCAATAATATTTATTGGGGAGGTGATTTTGATGCTATCAAAGGAATGATTGAAACGGGGAAATACAATGAGGACCAGATTCGTTTTTTTCTGGGTTACTCAGGTTGGCATCCTGAACAACTTAATAACGAGTTAAAAGAAAATTCATGGATCGTTACAAATCAAAACCCTTCTTTTATCATGACAGTTGACGCCAATCAAATGTGGAAAAAAGCAATGAAAGCCCTGGGCCGTAAATATGAAATATGGTCAGGTTTTCCTGAAGATCCCGGAATGAATTAAGGGACTGTTTAAATTTCATCCTTCAGTTTTTTTTTGCGTCTTTTTGTCCCATATTTGGTTCGAACTCCACTTCGTTCCGGTTTGTTGGATTTTCTTTAAATAGTCAATGCTATTACTCGTAAACTCATGAGCTCTCTTCTTCGGTTCGCATCAAACCCGCCTCATCTGGAACAAAAATACATTATAAAAAATTCTAAAAACAAATTTTAAACAGCCTCTAAACAGGCCAGGAAAACTATTTACGTTGAATTAAATTGTTTAGTTTATTTACCAGGAAAGTTGACATCTTATTAAAGTACCTTTCTGTTTTGAAACCAGAGACCCATCGGATACCATTTACTGCATTTGTAATAAAGCACTCATCAGCCTCTTTCAGGTGATCAATTGTTAAGCCTGGCACTTCTTCCAGGGGCACCCCATCACTTTCAGTAATTTCAATTATTTTCTTACGCATCACCCCATTTAAACAACCACTTTCAAGAGAAGGGGTGAAAATTTTTTGTTTTTTTACGATAAACACATTTGAACTCATTGTCTCGCAAACATATCCCTTTTGATTTAAAATTATACACTCATCAACATCTCTGCTTTTTTTATATAAACCAGCCAAAATGTATAGTAAGTCGTTGGTCGATTTTATAGATGAAAAGATATTTATTGGTTTTAAATGGTCTTTAAAAATATCAATCTGGTACCCTGTTTTATTTAACGAAAACCTATCAAAATTAAGTGGTGAAGAATCAATAAGGTAGGAAACTTCATTTGAAACGGGGGTATAAAGCCCGCCAGGGTTCCTAAAAACGGTAACGCGAACACGCACCCCGTTAAAGTATTTGTTTCTTCGTAATAAACGTCCAATTTCTGTGCTAAAAAAAGATTCGTTAAAATTCAGGGGGATTTGCATTTTTAATATTTCCATACTTTTAAGGAGGCGGTCAATATGATCCTTAATAAACGGGATACGATCGTTAATTGATATCATGGTTTCAAAAAGGGCATCCCCATACAAGAAGCCCCTGTTGTCACACGCAAGAACCGGCTCATCTGCCTTAAAGTATTCACCATTAAGGTTTACGTTTCGTAATGAATTCATCAATTAAAAATATTTATCTGGTCCAAAAAGCTCAACAGGTAATCTTTATTAATTAAAATGGGAAGGGTAAACCCATAAACAGCACCCATAATGTGGGCATCATGATTAATATTATCCGTATTCCTACGACTCATAATACGTGAATAGATCATGTAGATGACTGCAAACAATATTCCCGGAATCGGGATAAAATAGACATAAATTATTTGCAACGGACTAAAAAGAATACTGGCAAACAAGGCCGCTGATACAGCACCTGAAGCCCCCACAGAATTATAAACGTAATTATCCCTGTGTTTTCTAACAGATGCCAATGAAGCAAACACCATACCTCCGAAATAAAGAATTAAAAACACAAGCACCCCAAGCACCTGCTCAGCTATTCTTCCGAAAAAGAACAAAGTCAGCATATTAAATACCAAATGGGGCCAGTCCCCATGAACAAAAGCATGACTAACAAGCCTGTAATACTGCTTGCGGTGGACCACCTGATAAGGGTTTAGCATTAATTTTGCAAATAATTCCCTATCACTAAAACATCTTATTGAAACAAGTGCCGTAACTGCTATAATTATATATGTTATCATCTGCTAAAACAAATTTTACAAATGTATAGTAACCAGCGGTAAGTTCGAAAAAAAGATTTAAAAATCTGGTAATGATTTGTTAAAAACACTTAAATACTAAAAATATTTGACTTGCAATACATTACAAAACACACATTATCCTTATTAATTTAAGGGTTTTTCCATTCATAATAAAAATTGGTTATCTCGTCAAAAAAAACAATCTCTTTAATAATTCCGTCGTAATAATTTGAAAACATATAACGACAATGAAGAATTTAGAATTAACTTATTTAAAAGCCTTGGAACTCTCGACCAACGGAAAACTTAAAGAAGCCAAGTTGATGGCCCATGAAATGTTAAATGAAGACCCCTCCTATGGAAAAGCCCATTATTTACTTGGGTGGGTACATATGGAAGAATCAAACGACATTATTAAAGCAGTGTACCACACGCAAGAAGCAATAAAATTAGCCCCGGATTTTTTAATGTCGTATTACTTGTATTGTGATATCATGGTTGAAGCCAACAAACCAGAAAACCTTAAAAAAGCAATTGAAAGTGCAATAGGAATGAGTGGGATTGATAAGGCCTACTTATATCATAAATTGGCATGTGCATACGAAAATAAAAAACAATACCAGAATTCAATAGCTTATTTACGTCAATCCCAGTTTTTAAGCAATGCTGAGAATTGGCAGGATTTTATTGCCAATGAAATTATAAGGGTAAGAAGAAAGATGGGACTGGTAAGGAATTTTGCCACTGCCCTTAATTAATAACAAACACTTGCAATATAGAGAAGTTTAAACTTATTTAGCTAAACTTCTCCCTTGTTTTGTTTGGTGTGCAATATCATTAATTAATTTAAGATTCTTCTACAATTGGGATTAAGCTCACCGTGAGAGGTAAAAGCTGTTACTTGTATTTTCTTGTAAAATGCTTCTCTTTTTTTTGATCATATTTTGTTTAACATGGTCACACCCCTCATTGCATGTCCCACAAATTGTTTTCTTATTTTTTGAAAATAAAAGCTTATACATACCGTATATTACGTTTGCTACAGCAATTGCAATGAAAATATATGTTATAACATCTTGTATCATATAATAAAACTCCCAACTTTATATGTTAAAAACGAGACTACCCAAGCTAAACCAGTTGTATAAAAAATAGTGAACATTGCCCATTTCCATGAACCGGATTCTTTTTTTACCGATGCAATTACAGCTACACAAGGAAAATAAATAAGAATAAACAGCATATAGCTAAGCACTGTAAGTGGATTATATACCTTTTCTCCTTTTCGTGGTCCTGATTTATATGTTTCATTTTGTAACCTTTCAGTTAACGAAACAGAATTTTCGTTAGCATCCACCTGATGTAAAACCCCAAGGGTACTTACCACAATTTCTTTTGCTGCAATACCTGTAAGTAAACTCACACCCATTTTCCAGTCAAACCCCATTGGCCTTAAAACCGGCTCGATAGCATGCCCCATTCTTCCCAGGTATGACTTCTCTTTTTGTTCTGCAATCTTTTCTAACTCAAGGTTATGAACAACATTTTCCTTTTCATTCAACAAAACATCTACATGCTCTTTATTATCCAATTTTTCAACTTCCTTATTATATTCTTTCTCCATTTTAGAAATTTCGGCTTCATAATCTTTTGACAGTTCCACTTTTCGTGGATACGTCTCAAGTGCCCAAATTATAACAGATGCTGTTAAAATAACACCCCCCATTTTTTTTAGGTACTGAACAGCTTTTAACCACATATGCCTCATTATAGCTTTGAATGTAGGCACCCTGTAAGGAGGCAACTCCATAACAAAAGGTATTTCGTCCGTTTTAAAAAAAAGTTTTTTAAAGAGTATTGCAACAGCACCTGCCAGCAAAATGCCCGAAATATACATAGCAAATAAAACCAAGCCCGGATATTTTGGAAAAAAAGCACCTATAAAAAGTACATAAACAGGCAACCTTGCACTGCACGACATAAAAGGGTTGATCAACATGGTCAACAACCTGTTGTTTTTATTTTCTATAGTACGTGTAGCCATAATGGCCGGGACATTGCATCCAAACCCCATAAGCAAAGGGATAAATGACCTGCCATGAAGCCCGGCAACATGCATCACTTTATCCATCAAGAACGCTGCCCTCGCCATATAACCGGTATCTTCCATTATTGAAATAAAAAAGAATAAGATCAATATATTTGGAAGGAAAACAATTACCCCTCCTACACCACCAATTACCCCATCAACCATAAGATCTTTTAAATTCCCATCTGGCATATACGTATTTATAAGCCCGGCAATAAATGAAACCCCCTGGTCTATCCAATCCATTGGATAATTCCCCACTTTAAACGTTACCTGAAACATAACATACATAAAAAACAGGAATATAGGCAAACCAAGTATTTTATGGGTCAAAAACTTGTCTATTTTACCGGTAACTGATTTGGTAACATTTTTTGATTTTTGATACGTTTCTTTAAGGGCCCCGGAAATGAAACCATAGCGTGTATCTGTCATAAGAGTTTCACTATCTTCATTATATCTACTTTCCAGGTTATAAATTTCATTATTTACAACTTCCCTTATTTCATCACCATTTTCAAAATTATACGTATGGTTAAAAGCCTCTTTATCTTTTTCAATCAACTTAATAGACAAATATCTTGATGATATTATTTCCGGCAATTTGGAATTTTTGTCTATAGTTTCTTTTATCTTATTGATAGTATCCTCAAACTCAAGACCATAGTTAAGGTTTCTAACTTTGAGCTGAGGAGTTTCTATAATTTCAATTACTTTATTAAATAAATCAGTAATTCCCTTTCCTTTCGACCCTACCGTTGGTATAAATGGTACCCCCATCATTTCACCAAGCTTTTTATATTCAAACTTATCACCGCTGCGCTGCAACTCATCATACATGTTCAGGGCAATCACAACCTTCATGTTCATATCTATCAATTGGGTTGTAAGGTATAAGTTACGTTCAAGGTTTGAAGCATCAA
>JBNLCS010000815.1:0-3643 GCA_050303935.1 Bacteroidales bacterium | reverse complement strand
TATATTTCATCAGGGCGGGGGAAATATAACCAACACAGACACCTTAAAACTAAACCGCTTCCAAATTGCCACCAATGGGGCGGGTGGCGATATTAAATTAAATGTTTCATGCAATGTTGTTTCCCTTGGATTTTCTACAGGTTCCTGTTATGTGAAATTTTCAGGTACATGCAATACCCTGTCAATTTGGTCTACCTCCTATTGTCTTGTTGATATGAAAAACCTTCAAGCACAAAACGTATCAGTAAGAAATAACAGTCCGGTTGATCATTTTGTGTATGCCGAAAAAAAACTTACCTCAAAAGCACAGTATTATGGTAATATATATTACAAAGGTGAACCCGAAGAAATAAACATTGAAGATGGCATGAAAGGCCGTACTTTGAAGATGGATGAATGAACTACCTTGCAGAAAGCTATAGAGGTATCCATATAGGAATTCATTTATTTATCTTCGATACAAGCATCGAAGTATTAAACTCATTTATCCCGAAACGCTCCGCTATCAGGATTCGTCCGACTTACAAATTTCATTGCGCTATTCTTATAAAATTTGAGTCTCAAGAATAAAAAAGCCCTTGGAACAAGGGCTTTTGGTAGTAAGAGTTAACAAAAAGCAAATAGCAGCCTTCTCGTATTATTTATGATGTTAAAATATTACAAAAGGTTGCGTTGGTATATAAAATTTGTTAACCAGATTACAATGGGAGTTTCCTTTTTAAAAGTTAAGGGTACCTCTCAAAACCGGCCTGGGATTTACAAACTATGCAATGCAGGATACTGATCTGGATTTATTGATGTAAAAAAGGAATAAATTTTTTCAAACACATTTTCAACACTGGGTTTGGAAAAATAGTCACCATCACTCCCAAATGCCGTACGGTGTTCCTTCGCTGTTAAGGTTATTGGAGGGTATTTAAGGAATTGAAATGCTTTTTGATCGTCTAACACTTTTTGCATCATATAGGCTGTTCCGCCGCCAGGTACATCTTCATCAAAAAATAGTACCTTGCCTGTCTTTTTTATTGAATCTTTGGTTATTTGGTGTAAATCAAACGGAAGTAATGTTTGAACATCAATAAGTTCAACATGTATATTAAAATCATGTAATTGTTTAACCGCTTCCTGGGCAATTTTCACACAAGAACCATATGTTACAATGGTAATATCCCCCCCTTCACTTAATATTTCAGGGATACCAAGTGCAACCTTATATTCTGTAAGATTATCCGGCCTTCTTTCCTTGTACCTGTATGCATTTAACGGTTCTATCATTAACGCGGGGTCCTGGCCCTCAAGCAGCGTGTTATACATGCCGGCTGCCTGGGCCATATTTCTTGGCGTACAAACATAAATACCCCGGATCGCCCCTAATACCATGCTAATTGGGGATCCTGCATGCCAAATACCTTCCAGTCTGTGACCCCGGGTACGAATAATCATAGGGGCCACTTGTCCGGCTTTTGTTCGCCAGTGTAATGATGCCAGGTCATCGCTCAAGGCTTGTAATGCATATAAAATATAATCAAAATACTGAATTTCAGCAATTGGCCTAAAACCACGCAAAGCAAGCCCAATACCTTTCCCGATAATTGACGTTTCCCTTATTCCGGTATCAAAAACTTTCATTTCACCATGTTTTTCCTGCAACCCTTCAAAACATTGATTTACACCTCCAATTTTACCGACATCTTCACCAAAAGCTACCAACATGGGATATTTTGTTAACAGATGATCAAAATTTTCATTTAAAATTTCCCTGCCATTAACAATTGGTGAATTTTTTGAATAAACAGGAAGGTTCCCCTTAACATTCAACACAGAAAATTTTGTTTCATTATAAACGCTGTCAGAATAATTCTCAACAAGCTGCAAGAAATTAGAGCTTAACCAATTTTGTAATTTAAATTTTAAGTTTTCACTGTGATTACAATTATTGCAGATATTTCTGATTATCTTTTTCGCTGAACTAATCAAATCTTTTCTTAAGGGATACGAAATATCATTTAAATCATCAACTATCTCTTTTATCCTGTTTTCTTTTTCTTCATTACAATCACAATCTTTATTTGCAATAATGTCAAGTAACTGTTTTTTTTCATTTAAAATTGGTGCCGTATAATCTTTCCATACCCTTGCCCTGGCATCTCTGGCATCTTTTTCTGCTTTTATTTCAATTTTTTCCGTGTCGTATTCATCAGCCAGATTGTTTGCAAGTATCCATTCTTTCATTTTTATTAATGGGTCATGCGAAAATTCCCATTCAAGCCTTTCTTTTGATTTATAACGTTCGTGGCTACCGGATGTTGTATGCCCTTGTGGTTGGGTAAGCTCCTCTATATGAAACAGTACGGGGGTATGTGTTTCACGGCAACGCGTAACACCTTCCTTAAACATTACCATTAGTTTTTCATAATCCCAACCATTTTCTTTGTAAATTAATATGCCATTTGTGTTATCTCCTTTTTCAAAACCTTTTAATGTTTCAGAAATACTGCTCTTAATTGTCTGCTTTTCTTTAGGAACAGAAATACCATAACCATCATCCCAAACTGCCACTGCAATAGGCACCTGCAATACGCCTGCGGCATTCATTACTTCAAAAAAATGACCTTCGGATGTACTGGCATCACCAATCATTCCAAAAACAATTTCATTGCCTTTGTTTGACATGGTTTTTTGTTTAAAAACCTCATGTTTTCTATATAGTTTTGAGGCCAATCCCAATCCAAGCATCCTTGGCATTTGTCCGGATGTGGGCGAGAGGTCTGAACAACTGTTCTTTTGTTTGGTAAGGTCTTTCCATGAACCATCATCATTTAAACTGCGCGTGGCAAAATGGTTATTAAATGACCTACCTCCACTATGAGGGTTCTTCTCAACCCGGATATCTCCGTATAACTGATAAAAAAATTCATCAGGGGTCGTAAGACCGGCAGCAAGCATAAATGTTTGTTCCCGATAGTACCCTGACCGCCAGTCACCATTCTGAAAAAATTTAGCAAATGCTATTTGAGCAATTTCTTTACCATCACCAAATACCCCAAATTTTGCTTTTCCTGACAAAACTTCTTTTCGGCCTAATATACTTAATTGCCTGCTTAAATTTGCAAGGTAATAATCGTATAAAATCTCATCCCTGGTCAGCCCTATCTTTGTATGTTTTTCTTTGTGTTTTTTTGTTACTTCCTTGGTAGACATCATCAAACCTCCAATTCTATCAATATACTTCTAAATTATAAAATATAATCTATTTAAGCAGAGAAATATATGTAAAACAAATTTAAATCATCGTTGTTTATTTATTACAGAATATTGTTAATTTTGCAAAAAAAGTTTTATGGTATATTTAAAGTTATTCATAGTAACACTTGTTTTGGTTGGAATAGCATTTGCCATGCTTGGCATTAGGATGTTGATAGTAAAGGGGGGGAAATTTCCTGTCACTTCTATAAGTGGGAACAAACACATGCGCGAACTTGGAATATCATGTACAAAATGTTCTGAACAAGCACGCTTTAACCGAATAAGAAAACCTATCGTAAAAATATCACCTCTTGATCTTAAGGTTATTAAATGAGTACATATTAACAACGATTCAATCACTTATTTTAGGGGCTACTGAAAAACACTCAATGCATTG
>JBNLCS010000814.1:0-4129 GCA_050303935.1 Bacteroidales bacterium | reverse complement strand
CAATCGGCAACATTATTTTTTGAGCTCCATGTAAAATTCGATATACCAAGTGGATTGAATAAATTCTCAATAGCATAATCTATCACATTCTTTCCAGTCTTAATTTTTATTATCTCGCCCAGGAGAATCGAAACCCCACTGTTATACGTAAACTGTTCTCCCGGGTCATATGCCATTGGTTTATTTAATGTATATAATATCCAGTCGTTGTTGTTTTTTAGCTGTGTATTTGAGTTATCCGGATCAGAATAAGGTATCCATTCATCCCATTCAAATCCAGCGGTCATATTCAAAAGGTGTTCAATTGAAATAGATTTCTTTCTTTCATCTAGATTTTCAATTTCAAGATCTGAAAATAGTGCAACTATTTTTTCATCAAGTGAATTAATTTTATACTCATCTTTTGCCATACCAATCAACAAGGATGTAATGCTTTTCGTATCTGATGCAATATAATGCAACCCGGACCTGTCCCAGTCGCCAATGTATTTTTCATAAATTAGATCATCCTGATGAATAACTATCATGCTACTGATTTTCCCAAAATCTTCATCCGCTATTCTCTGCTCAATCGCATCAAAAAAGGTTTCATTGAAATCATGTGCTGCCAGCGATGAAGCCCCTATTATTTCTATGCCGCTATAATCCTTTCCATGTTCATCTTTATCGCACGAAAAAGATGTTAGAAAAATCATTATCAACACGTAGATATGTAGTTTTTTCATAGTTCGTTTTTTTAAACAGGTAACGTTTTACACAAAGCAGGCAATTACGGATTTTAAATTTATAAAAGCAAGATTATTTTGTATCCGGATATAGACCTTTAAGTTACTTATTACGAATAATTTGTTAACACATTGTACTTTTGAACAACTTCATTTTTAATAGAATAAGCTATAACCTTCATATTTTCTATTTTCAAGACCCTGTATATCAGCAAATTTATCTTTTGTATTCTTGGTATTTCCCTTAGTTGTGCAACAGCCAAGTATGTTATATGCTGTATTCTATTAATTCCGTTCATCTGAAATATCCGATACAATTTTAATTCCACTTTTTTCCATGAGTGCACTGGCATTAAAATCAGTACATATACCCCGATGAAGTTCATAACTGAAAACCATTGAATTATCTTTTATCTCACTGTTAAAACTATAATTTGTAACCAACTTTTTATTCCCTGATAGATTTGCAAGCTCTATATCGTGTGTAGCAATTATTCCTGATGTTTTGAGCTTACTTATTTGATTAATCAATGAAAAACCTCCTTTATGCCTGTCTTCTGAGTTTGTTCCTTTGAACATCTCATCCAAAAGAAAAAATACATTGTTATTATTATGAATCAGTTTCAGCATTTTTTCTATTCTGTTTAATTCAGCATAAAAAGAAGATATTCCTTCCTTCAAATTATCCTGGGTTCTCATACTGGTAAATAATTTCAAGCTCGAAACCTGCCCGTTTTTTGCACAACAAGGTGCCCCTGCTAATGCCAGTACAAGGTTCACGCCCACGGTTCTTAAAAAGGTACTTTTCCCTCCCATGTTGGAACCGGTAACCATAACTACATCACCATGTCCTTCTGAGTGAAAATTATTACATATTCGTTTATCAGCCCTTATTAAGGGATGTCCTAAAGCCTCAAAATTCAGGTAGTTGTTCCTTTCTGTTATTTCCGGAAATGTATAGGTTGGGTTTGAATAGCAAAAACCTGCAAAACTATTTATTACTTCAAACTCACTTACCACTTCAGCCCAAGGTTTTAAAAATGTTTTATTCTTTGATTTCCATTTTTCTACTCCGATAATCAGGTATATATCCAATAGCAGGAAAAGGTTTAACAAAGGATATATCGGATTTCCCTTTATTACTTTCTTAAACTTACTTATTCCCCTTTGATGAGAGAAATCCAACAATTTGCACAACTTTTTTATTTCATTGAATGCTGAAATTTTGCCTTTTATTAGTGTAGATTGTAATTGACATAATTTTTCTGATTTGTTACTTTCAATATCAATTTTATGAATAAGTACCTGATATCCTCTTAAAGTGTTTAGATTATCTGTTGAAGTTTGAACAATATCCTCCGCAAGGAGGTCTACTTTTTTTAAAATAATGAAATTAACCAATAGAACAATAGCAAAGGGAAGAACATAAAAATACCAGTTTGATGCAGTCAGGTTAAATGAAAAGTAATTATGCAAGAAAAAATATAAGCTAAGAAATGAAAGAACCCCAAGGATTCGTGCAACTGTTAAATAAATTCGACGATATTTTAATAAAACAACAGGTGCATTTACCCAATCCAACAATTTATAGTAATCACTTTTTTTATTTTGATAATGCATGCCTGTCGCCTGAAAATCCTGCCTCCAACTCAATTTTTGAGATAATTCTTTAATGGCTTCTTGTCTTTTATGTATTTCATCCTCAGGTGCAGGTTCCAAAAGCCATTCAGATAAGCGTATCATACCAGACTCTGTAGTTGTTCTGTTTAGCAGTTGAAACATGGAATGCTGACCAAAAATATCTAAATCGGAGGTATACGGGTGGTTTTGATTTATAAATGTATCTCCGGTATCAAACCCTTCCAGATCACACGCTTCTCTTAAAATTTCTGATTCATTTATACTTTTAAGCAATGAAGTATGTTTTCTCAGGTAAGCTATTTTGTTATGGTGTTTTATAACAAAAGCAAAACATACTATTGAAACGGGAAAAACAATAAAAATGGGGGTAATTAAATTGTTACTAAACAAATATATAAGAATGATACTTGAAATAACAAAGATAAACAACCTAAGAATTGAAATACGATTTAAAAGCTTACTTATCGTATGCAATTTGGCATCATACATTTTTATATTGTCCCTATAAATCTTCATTATTTCAACATTTAAAATATACCGGAATATTCAATTACCGTGACAACTTCTTCAATTTTGCCTAACGGCAGTTTATCTAAAAACTTTTTTAAAGAGGCTAAGATTTAAATATTTACAAACTTTTACAACCATAGATGCGAATATTTTAGGATCTAATTTAGGTTTTTAGACAGTCTGACGGTATACAATATGAAACTGTTCAATACTTCACGGATTTATCTTTTTCACCACTACCTGCTTAAGGAGAATGGGGTAACTATGTCTGAAAATGGTAATACTGTGAATATTGACTAATATTAATCAGTGAAAATGCAATATAACACCACCCTTATCAAAAACATAAGGTGTAAAATTTGAAAGTAAAAATCTCATAATTCTTTTCTACTCTGGTGTATCCTGTCAATTTTTACCATTCCCCATAGAATACGGTCCGTCAACACCGGGCTCAGGCTTTTTGATGCGTACAGCCAGAATCATTAATTGTTTTGGTAGTTTATTTGAACCATAATTTAATCTAAAAAGTTATTTTTGATATGTTTTTTATTTTTTATAAATAGGGGTATTGAAATTATTAAGCTTCTCTCAACCAATCTTCAGCTTTTTCTAAATTGTCAAAAAACATAGTGTCAACAGGGTTTTCTTCAATCTCCATCTTCTTCTTTGCATAATTCTGTACAGAAAACTGAGAAAATACGTCTTCAGGGACAATAATTGCTTCACGTAATCCTCCGATTGTTTTAGCTAATTCACCTATTTCTTTCGCTGCAAGTTTTTGAGATTCCGGACCTAATCCCTTGTGCTCTCGAGCATCAAGCAATATTCCTGTTGACCTTGTTTCTTTCATAAATTGAACTATCTTATACAAAAGTTCAGCAAAAACTTCTTTCGAAGTTATTCCCCACCATGTTTCATGAATATAGTTTCCTTCTTTAATATATTCAAGCCTAAGATTCTTGTCTTCATATAATACTTTTCTCTCCATGATTTAATATTTAATGTTTCTTATATTAAATTAGCAAAAAAAGGAATACTATGTATATGACCACATGTATTAAATAAGAAATTGTTATAAATTTATGTGTTCATAATATAGCTTCTCTTAATAACTTTACATATAACGACTAATCAAAAAATGTCATCGCGGCAGTATTTACCTTACAGCATTGGACATCTTCGGGTATGGCCTGTCCTTATTTGACCATGTTTCGTGCGGAGGAGTTAGGCCCTCCCGTGTTCCCATGCAACCC
>JBNLCS010000813.1:0-4170 GCA_050303935.1 Bacteroidales bacterium | reverse complement strand
GCCAGGGGGCTGATATGCCAGAATGCATATAGGACGGGAATGCAAAAAAATGATAAGGGCTTGTACGAACTATATCCCGATCAGCTATATCTAGCTTATAGCTCATTTGAAAAGGCACGTTCTCTCGATAAACGGGGAAAGTATGATAAACTTTTACCTCCAAAATATGTGCTTTTGGCAAACGATTTTATGGGATATGGAGAAAAAAACTTTAAAAATGAAGAATTCGAAGAGGCATTTCGGGCATTTGAATATGCGCTACGGATAAACAAAATCAGGATACTCTCAGTTGAATTGGATACCGGTCTTTTATATAATACTGCAATAAGTGCATATAAAAGCAAAAAATGGGACGATGCCATCAGGTACCTCACAGAACTCGATGAATATAAATATTCATCAAATGTCCCTCATTTGCTATTTTCGATATATATGGTGCAGCATGATACTGTTTCTGCACGTAAAGTGCTCCTGGAAGGAATAAATAAGTATGAAGATAATGAAGGCCTCGTATTACTCCTTGTAGATTTGTTTTTTCAAAACAACGATCCTGAAAAAGCGTTGAAAACGCTAAATGATGCGTTTAAAAAAGATACTTCTAACTATATATATCCCTATACCATAGGGTTGCTCTATCAAAAAACCGAACAATATAAAAAAGCCATTGATGCCTATAAAGCAGCCCTTGCTTTACCTTCGGATACCTTAAAAATATATACGGGTATTGGGACCTGTTATTATAACATGGGAGCTGAAATGGATGAAAAGGCCAGGACAATATCAAATAACTACAGGTATTTAGAAGAAAAAGAAAAATCAGCCGCAGCTTTCGGTTCAGCCATAGAATGGCTTGAAAAAACCTACCACCTGGACAACAATAACCAGGAAATAACTTCCAAGTTGATCCAACTTTATAAAGTCCTGGATAAAAAAGAAAAAATTAAAGATTTAGGATCAAAGGATCAATAAATACTTTAGCAATAGTTTGCAAAAGATAAAAAGGGGCCCTGGTTTATAATTTAATCAGAAAGGTAAGCCCCAGGAATTGCTTGAATTGCAATTGCGGTGCCTTTTTCTCGGTTCCATCGGGTAAAATTACCGGTTTTTTGTTTTCATCAAGTACGGGTAACAGGATATCGTCATCGTAAATCAAATGGATATTCAGCAGAATCGTAAAATACAGGCTGATCTGTTTTTCCAGGTTCAGTTCCCATTCAATATCAATATTCTCAGGTTTTTCAAGATAATTTGAGAACAATCGCATAGAACTGTTGATCTTCATATCTTCCAATAAGGTCACTTCGTTGTTGATAAGGAGTTGGCCCCCCATTTCCTGTTTTGCACGTTTACCCTTATCAACACCATGGTTGGTCTGGGGATACGTTACTGTGTCAAGTACAAATGTATTTTTATAGGATAAGATGGAAAAGTTAACAGTTGACTTTTTAAAAGGTTTGTACTCCAACCCCACACCAATTGTAAATGTCCCGGGATTCAGGAATTTTGAAACAGGAATGGAATCATTGGGGTAATTGTATCCTTTAGCGATTTGATTTTTCATGTGAAACAGGGTACTGAAGTCAGTTTTTTTTCTTAATGCTTTATTGAACTTGGAATCTAGCTCCAGCATATCCGTATTTTTTCTAGGTTTCCATTCGTTATCTTCTTCTGTTATAATGCTTCCGTATTTTAATCGCCCGCTGCTGGTCCATTCGGTCTTCGCCTCCTTATTTGTGTATTTGGCCTGTCCTTTAATATCAACTAAACTTGACAAGGAACTTTCGCCACCTTTTGCCCAATTGGAAAAATAATTCTCGCTTAATGAGAAAGAACTTGAAAAATCGTAATCCCAATAAACGGGTATTTCCTTAAATGGTTCAACGTTGACTAATTTAATCTGGGGCAACGACATGGTGAAAGGGACATCATCTACTATATCTTTTGTGATACGCTCAATATTAATATCATCTTCAAGGATCAATGTAATATTTCTTTTATCCGGATTTCCCATCCAAATAGATACAGAATCATTTTTTTGATTTTTCACCCAATACCGTTGAAGTTCATCGTCTCTTAAAGTTAACCAGAATGGTGTACTTAAACCTTCAATAGTGTTTAAATATACCTGTATAGAATCCCGCTGATCGATATAAGACAACAATGTTTGAACAGCTATATTAAGTGAGTCCGGGATCTTTTCGTTGGGGACAATGTTAAAAGGTGAATCTTGGTTTGCCACAATCACTTGCACCGGTTCTGATACAATAAGTTTTGAACCATTGTAAATAAAACGGTACGATTTGTTACTTCCGGCTGGAAAGATTCCGGGTACAATCCGTCTGTCTTTTATTTTATACAATTGAAGGTTCTTTGACTTGATAAGGGCCGTGTCAATCATTACTTCTACAACAATATCTTTTTTACTTACAATGGTATCCCTTTTCCGTATTATTGAATCACTTGGGTAACCTGTAGCCATGATGCTATCATTTGCCAACTCGAATGAATCTATTATTTTTTTGACTACTGTCTTTTGTACAAATAAAGGTTCTTTTCCCAGTTCCAACGTATCTATTATAAATGTAGAATCATTAAGCCAACGCAAATTAAGTGTGTCATTTTGCAACGTATCAACTTTTCGAAAGCTTACAGGATTGTAATCTATTTTTGAAAGCCTGTTTTCTATGCTGTCATATGTTTCATTGTACTGGTCAATCAGCCTTTTCAACGGAATTTTTATACTATCGCTTCCCGGTCTCCATAAAAACTCCATATTAAGTAAATCAACAATATAGTTGGATGCCGAATTTGGGGTGAATAGTATTTCTTCGGAAGAAAGAGAATCGCTTTTCTCCATGTAAGCCCCAATCCCTTCTTGCGCACTTAAGTTCAGAACTATGGCTATTCCTGCCAAAATGGTAAATGGAATTTTACACATAATAATTTAGTTACGAAACTACACTTTAAAAGTTCAAAAATAAATAAAGTGTATGTCTTTAAAGAAGTTTTGGATGGAATTTACAATAGTATAAATCGGATACCAACTAAAGAATAACTTTTAAAAAAAAGTTGTTTACCAGTCGGCCTGCTGTCAATGTAATTTTTCCCAAAACTTTTGAATTGAGTTTGCTTCAGAATGGCCTTTATACATAAATTCAAACAGTTCAATACGGTTTTACAGAAATAAATTGATTTATAAGTTAGTTCTAAAAGCCAGGTACACAGCGAAAAAAAATTGTGCATATATATAAATTGTTTCCAATTCTTTGTTGCTATTCAAGCATTAATTCTAATTTTAGTCTCAATTTGTTTATTAGTCATGGGGAAATATGAAAAAATAATTGAAGTATCACATCTGGTAAAATATTACGGAAAAATTAAAGCTGTTGATGATGCCAGCTTTGATGTTTTTGCTGGTGATGTTTATGGTTTTTTGGGGCCTAACGGTGCTGGAAAAAGTACTACTATTCGCACGATCCTTTCCTTGATAAAACCTACCGGTGGTCAGATAAAAGTATTTGATAAAGATATGGCAACCCACCGTAATTACATTCTGCAACGCATTGGATGTATTGTTGAAAAGCCTGATTTTTACAACTATTTATCGGCAGGGCAAAATCTGGAAATTTTTGCACGTATTTCTGGTGTAGGGATCTCAAAAAAGAAGGTTTATGAAATTATTGAATTTGTGGGATTAAAAGGACGGGAAAAAGATAAAGTTCGTAGCTTTTCTCATGGAATGAAACAGCGTCTTGGCATTGCACAAACATTGGTCCACGACCCGGAGTTGATAATTCTGGACGAACCTACTACAGGTCTTGACCCACAGGGCATTATTGATATTCGTAACCTCATCCTTCAATTAAAGAATGAAAGAAATAAGACTGTCCTGCTTTCATCTCATATTCTTTCCGAAATTGAATTAATTGCAAACCGGATGGTAATAATCAATAAAGGAAAAACAATAGTACAGGGTAAAGTATCTGAACTGCTAAATTCACAGGAACTTATTGTTGCTTTTCACATTGATAATGTGGAAAAAGCAAGGCAGTTAGTCTTGTCTTCGGAGGTAGGTGCCACCATTGAAAGTATAGAAAACCAGTACTTGTTTCTCCAAATCCCGCAGGAGAAAATACCATTGCTCAATAAATTGTTTTGCAACCATGGTAT
>JBNLCS010000812.1:0-2787 GCA_050303935.1 Bacteroidales bacterium | reverse complement strand
GGTCTTGTATTTTTACTTTTGCTCCTTCATGTAAAACAAAAAGGTCAGTACCGCTTTCGTTGGGTGAACTTTTGAGGGTAACGCTTTCAGTAGTTACAATGGCATATTTTGTTGTTTTATATTCGTTATATTTTTTTCCGGCAAAAGAAAATGAAATGACTGAGAAAACCAGAAGGATGATGGACAATGTAAATGATAATCTTTTAAGTACGGGTTTTAACGTAAAAAGGAACAAGAGAACAAATAATATTACAAAAGCAAATAACACAAGGCTTATACCTCCCCATGTTTCAAAATTTAACAGATTACCTGTTTTATTTATCCAGGTCTTTAGAAAAAATTGTGGGATTTCTTCAATCTGGTCAACTTTAAAAGTGTTGGCCAATCGCAGGTTGAAATCTATTGCATCATCATTGGGCTTTAATTTTTTTGCCCTTTCATAATTAACAATAGCCTTTGCCAGATTATTGTTCTTGTAAAAAGCATTGCCCAGGTTAAAATATACTTCTGCCGACCCATATCCTTGTGAGAGGATTTCTTCATAATAGTTAATGGCCTGTATATAATTTGATGACTGATATGCCTGGTTGGCTTTTATAAATAATGAATCAGCATTTCCATACAAACCACTTTGTAAGATTATTGCCAAAAAAGCTGATATAACCAATTTAAGTTTCATAATATTTATGTTTTATCGAATGGTTTGTTCAATTTTTGCTATGGTACGGGAGGCATTTTCATAATGCTCCAGCATGGCTTTTTGTCCTCCTGATGGAGCGTATCTTGCAAATTCACAATCATCAATAATTTTTATCAGGTTTTGTGTTAATTCTTCGTTTACATTGTTTTGGGCAAGTAATTCAATAGCCTTTTCTTTTGATAATTGCGAAATGGGAATACTTAACTTGTCACTAATATATCCCCACAGGGCTTTGGCCAGTTCTTCGTAAAACTCTTCATGTTCACTATTTTTGAGGTGCACATTTGCCTTTTTCAATCTTTTCACGGCTTGTTTACTTGCTTTTTTGTTTTTTACAGCCCAAGTATTGCTATTATTCTTTACATGTTTTCTTCTGATAATAATAACAACAAGCATAATGAGTAATAAAACCGGATAGGACAGGTAATACAATACCGATCCAAAAAAGTGTTGGTTTAGCTTTGATAATGTTGTTTTTGTTTTTATAAACCGTATATCACTGCCAATAAATTCAATGTCTTCTTTAGATAATCCCATTACTACAGGTGCAGTGGACAAACTGTCATCACCCTTTTCTACTGTCAGGTCAAATTTTTGCGTTTTAAGGGTTTTGTATTGCTTTTGTGTTAAATCGAAATAGGTAAGTGTTACGGGTGGTACTCTGTAATTACCTGCATACCTGGGTATAGCAACATATTCAAATGTTTTGCTTCCCCGCTGACCTGCCGTAGTATTGCTAATTTTCTCAACTTGCTTTGGTTCATATAATTCAAAGTCATTGGGAAGGGTTAATTCGGGTGCAGGGGTAAGTTTGATATTTCCTTCGCCTTCTAAAACAATTTTAAAGGTATATGCTTCATTGGTTTTAACAGAAGCTTTGTTAACACTGGCTTTTAAAGAAAAATTGCCAACAGCCCCTTTAAAATTACCAGGAGCATTTGGTGGCAGGGGGGTAATTTTTACTATTGCCGGCCGGCCACTAATACTATAGTTTACATAATCCCCAAATCCCCATGAATCCCTTCCGGTAAGAAAAGCAGCGGATAATGTACCGGGCGAAATTTCAATATTCCCGGTTTTCTGCGGAAACAATATCGCCCGTTCCAATATGCGGGTCATGTATTGAACACCACCTATGGTTTCTATTTTTCTGCCTTCTTTAGTTTCAATACCTTGCTTATAAAAACCCTGGTAATCCGGTGGGCTTGCCCAACGCTCATTCTGATATTGGTACCTGCTGAACATTTTTATGGTAACAACAACCTGTTCGCCTACGTAAGCTTCTTTTTTACTGGTAATAACACGCAAATAAGTATTACTCTCATTTACAGGTGAAGGTTTTACAGTTATGCTGAGCGAATTCGATTTATAGGTTTTACCTTCATGGGTGTAAGTGGCAGGCGGGATTTGAAACGTACCCTCTTTTAGTCCGCGCAGGGTATATGAATATTGAATGTAAGAATACCGCTGGACCCTTCCGTTAATAATTTGTGTAAACTGCTGACTACCCTTGTCTGGCCCGCCTAATACTTCAAAGTTATTTCCAAGGTCGGGCAGCTTAACATCCCCTTCTGTTTGGTTAACCTTATACACGATTGAAAAATCTCTCCCTTTTTCAATACTACTTGGTGCTTCTCCTGCAAACTGGACTTGTTGTGCATGAATATTTAGCACACAAAGCACAAATACAAATGTGACCAGAATATGTTTTGGGTTATAATATTTTTTAAAGGTTTCAGCTATCATTTATTCAGTTTTTTAATTCAAAGTTACCAGTCTTTTTCAACTTTTACCTTTTTCTGTTTTGCTTTTTGTTCACTTACTTTTTTCTGTACCTTTTTTTCTTCATTTTCAAGTGCCTTTAACAACATTTCAGCATTTTCTATTGATATACCTTTGACTTGTTTCTGATCATCCTGCTTGTCTTCTTTGTTTTCTTTATCTTGTTGAGCAGCCTGTTGTTTGTTTTCTTCTTGTTGCTTTTCTTGTTCTTCTTTTGATGCTTGCCCGTTTTGTTTTTGTTCCTGTTCCTGTTCTTCTTTTTGTTCCTCATTTTGGTCCTGCTGGGCCTATTGTTGTTCCTTGTT
>JBNLCS010000811.1:0-3334 GCA_050303935.1 Bacteroidales bacterium | reverse complement strand
GCTACCAACCATGGTTTAACCGTATTAACAGTGTATGAAAATTTGAATGTTACAGTTGATGAAAACTTTTCATATGAAACGGTAAATTTATTATCGGATACGGTTAAAAGAATAGTAAAAGGAAAAGCGGATGATATTTGGTTCCTTACCGAAAAGGGGCTTTCCTTTTATGATCTTGCATGGCATAAGAAAACTGAACATGGCAGCCTGGATATTATTCCAATACGGTCCGCAGCCATGCTTTCTTCAGGAGGATATTATTGCGGCAGGCAACGTAGTGGTATGATCAAGTTCAATTATTCTGACGTGGATGGCATTACAGGTGCAAGCGAGTGGATTGCCCCATATAATGGGATTATTTTGGATACTGTTAATTATATTTATAAAAGCTCATCAGACGAATTGTGGTTAGCGTGTTTTGGCGATACTGATTTTACGGGGCCTTCCTTTCCAAAAGATGGACTTATAAGACATACAGGCACTGATTCTAAAAATGGGTTTACCTATTTTAACGATTTAATAGGGGGATTGACCAATAACCGGATAAACTGTATTGATGAAGCAAACGATGGAAAAATATGGTTAGCTACAGAAGGAGGAATTGCTTACCAGGTAAATGACACCCTTTTTGGTAATTATAGCACCAATGATGGATTGGTAAACAACAAGGTACTTAGTTTAAAATTTGATAATGATGGTAATTTATGGTGTGGAACTGTAAATGGTATTTCATCTTTCAAAGATGGGGTATTTAGTAATTTTTTCCAGGACTGATGTATTTTAGGTGAATTAATGTCATGATATACAAAAAAACAAAGTTATACTACGCACTATTTTTATTTGAATAGTTGTACTATTTGATTTTGTAATTTTTTAATACTATTTCAATTCCACCTTCACGTTCTTGTGTTCTTCCCCGTAGAGGGGGGTTATCTTTTAATTACCATCATATTTTTAAATTCCCGGTTGTTTATGGTTATTTTCAAAGTATAAATCCCTCTTTCAAGGGTATCAGCGCTTACCAAAATTTTATTTTCTCCTGCATGTAAGGAATATTTCTTTTCTTTCAGGTTTCTACCGGCAACATCAATCAGATTTATTTTAACCTGTGAAGGCATATCTAAACCTATTTTTATATTTATTTCATGTGAAAAAGGATTTGGATAAACATTAAACTTCCTATTGTTTGATTCAAAGTTACGAATGTTTGCATTTGTATTCACTGTAACCAAAACACTATCCGTACTTGTCCTGCCATCGTTATCGGTAACTTTTAATTCTACTTTATGAACACCAACATCAAAAATGACATATGGCCTCCTACCCGTAGCAATTTCATTTCCATTAATGGACCATGAATAATCGTTAATCTCCCCATCCGCATCAAAGCTTGCATCTCCATTTAAACGAACCCGTTCTGAGCCTGTTCCATCCTCGTCTGCAATTACAATATCCTGGCCGGCATTAGCATATGGCGGAAATATACCCCAACATTTTAATTCCGGCTTACCTTTACCTTCTAAAGGCTCTAGTCCCGTATTTGTTATATACAATTTATCCAACAAAGCCCCATCTTCCCTATAGCCAATTTTTAGGGTATGATAACCTGAATCTAACTGAAAAACAACAGGGTTGTCATTAGAATTACTATGAACATCGTCCCATTCCCATTCATCACTATTAGGAATACTGTTCCAATTCACCGGGGACCCATCATCCATAACTACCCAAAAAGAGTCATCGCCGCTATTTGGGGCTATTACCCTTCCCCATACCGTATATGGCGCCGTCTCATTAACAAAAAAGTCATATATAAACAAATCGTTGATATCGGTTGACATTGCACTTGTACTTTGCTGCCCTTCAAAAGTGGTAATATAAATAGAATCCGATGCATTTTGATCATAAGCGATCATCCAGTTAGCGCCCGGATTATGGCACTCAACTTCAATATATATTTCTATATTAAACTTGCTTTTCAGGGTATATAGTACAGTATCTGAACTAATGGCGCCATCGTTATCTATTGCCGTAAGTATAATCTCGTGCCGGCCATACATCAGATTTAAATTAATTATTGAATCCCCGTGGGATTGTCGCTCCCCATCTACCGTCCATGTGTATTCTGTAATATATCCATCAGGATCGATATTGCTGCCGGCATTAACTATTATATTACTAAATGTATTGCCCGTACTATCTACAATTATTGTATCCTGTCCCAAGTCAATAACTGGAAAAATATTCCCGTACCTGCCTCCATATTCCCCTATGGATGAAAATGTGGTAATACTATTAGATTCTACATTAGCTGTAAAAGCACCGCTTTCAATTTTAATGATTCCTTCGTTCAATACATTTTTTGTAGCAGATGTTGTAAATTGAAACAATGAATCAACGATATTATTTTGAATAGAGAAGTTAATTTCTACACTTGTATCGTTTTCATTTACTACAATAATTGTTACACTTGAATCCGTTTTAAAAGCTGAAGCGTCAACATTATCAGCCGATGTTATTTGGGCATCTACACGAATAGTACCAGGACGAAGGAACTTTGAAAAATGACTCATAACATAACCTCGTTTGGTGATCATGCCATCATCGGTTATAAACCCATAAGACCGACGAATATACCACCATATGTAAGCACTGAAATTTGTTTTCATACAGTTGTTAATTTCAGTTCCAACAAGAAGGGCATCTGGCCATAAGTTTGCACTTCTGTCGCTGCTAGTATAATGTTCTGTCATCCAGATTTCTTTATTTTTTTCATACGCCAGGGGATAATCATAATTAGAAATTGGTGTCCCGTATAAATGCGTTCCCAGAATATCGAAATGTGAATTTGCCACAGAATCATTTAACAAAGGGTCTATTGTAGAGCGTACGTATCCCAGTGATTCCGGGGCAATTACCTTGCTATTGATATCCGGGGCATTTTCCCTGAGAAATGTTCTCATTTCATACGATGTCCAAACTGTCCAACTATGCCAGTCCGGTTCATTTTGAACAGAAACAGCATACAGGAGCACCCCGTTTCCTTCCATATAAGCAATATAATCATTTAGATGATTTACATAATCATCATAAAACGCTGGCAGAAGCCTATAATCGGTATAATCATTTGTTTGGGTTTTAATTTCACGCATGTTTGACGGAGGGTTCCACGGAGAAGAAAATACTATAGCCCCTTTGCTAACGGCATATTGGGCTAACGATAGCTCCTGTCCCCAGGCATTTGAATTCGGATCAATTCTTAACCTCAATATACTTAACCCCATCTCACCAGGATCGTTATCAAAAGCTTTCTCCATCATGCCATCTGTTAACT
>JBNLCS010000810.1:0-3861 GCA_050303935.1 Bacteroidales bacterium | reverse complement strand
CCATTCCAATAAGTTTTCCTGAAGTTTGAACTGGGCCTGCGCCGCTTCCGTAATGCCCGAAACCATTTTTTTCACCTTCTCAATATCATATTTCTCAATATTATCATTAAGCATTTTAGCCAATGATAAAAGAGAAGTAATAGGGTTCTTAAGGTCGTGGGCGATTATTGAAAAAAATTTATCTTTTTCATTTATCAGGTTTTTTAGTTCTTTTTCCGTGCTTTTTATTAAAAGATGGGTACGTATCCTTGCCAATAATTCTTCTTTTACAAATGGTTTGGTAATGTAATCCACCCCTCCTGATGTAAATCCCTTCACAATATCCCCGGACTCGTTTCTGGCTGAAAGAAATATAACAGGGATATTATTAATATTATGTTGGTTTTTTAGTTTTGTACATGTTTCAAAACCACTCATTCCGGGCATCATAACATCAAGTAAAATAAGGTCGGGTTGAATTTTTTCAGCCAATTTAATTGCACTTGGCCCATCTTTTGCTGCGGCAACCTGATAATTGCTTTCTTTTAATAAGCTACCTAATATCTGTAAATTCCTGTTATTATCATCAACAATTAAAATAACGGAATCTTTTTCAAGGTATTTATTTAAATTTGTCATGATTATTGCTTTATAAATACTTTAATCCTTTCAATTATATCGGGAAACTTGTTAATATTCTTCTCCAACTTTTCCACATCAAAAGCTTCTAAATTTTCTTTTAAAAGAGTACCATAGTTATCTATTATTTTCTCTTGCATTTCCATTGCAAAATCAAGCAATTCATTCGTAAACCTTTCTATTTCAAAATGTACTAGTTCGCTTTTAATATTATTCCATTTAGGTAAAAAGTTTTTTAACAGATGATTATAAATTTCTGTTGCCTTTATACCTGGTATAACATAATTTTTTAAACTACTTACTTCTGATTCATCTTGATTTGCTTTAATTTTTTCGTACCTGAGAAATTTTTTTAGTTCGTTAATAATCGCATTTCGACTGGCAGGTTTAAAAATAAACCCATCAAAAATATTATTTTCAGGTGTTTCATAATCTTTTTTTAATAGTGAAGCAGAGAAAGCGATAACAGGAACATGGTTTAAACTGTCTATTTTTTTAATTTTATCCAAAACCTCAAAGCCACTCATACCAGGCATTTGTATATCGAGAAGAATAACATCCGGTTTTACTTTTTCCAATTTGTTAAGTGCTGATTGGCCACTATGGAACTCGTGAAATACAAGGTTTTTAGAGTCTTTCAATAAAAATTTTACAGCTTCAATGTTATAATCAATGTCATCAATAATAACAAAATTAGCATGGTCGAATACAACAAATGTATCCAAATCAATGTGGGTATTTACTGAAGTAGATTGTTCGTCATAAACTGTAATACCAGGTAGTTCAAATCTAAATGTGCTACCTTTCCAAACCCTTGATTCTAATATAATTTCACCATTCATTTTTTCTATGAGCTTTTTAGTAATCGCCAAGCCCAAACCAGTACCACCATATTTTTTAGATATTTGATTACTTTGTTGCTTAAACTCTTCAAATATTATTTTTTGTTGCCCCCTAGGAATCCCTATTCCGGTATCTTCAACTTCCATAACTAATTCACCGGCATCACCTGTTTCATATATATTAAACATAGCCCTCACTTTAACAAAGCCAGCTTCAGTAAATTTAATTGCATTTCCTACCAAATTAAACAATATTTGCCTTATCCGTACCTCATCAAGACCAATAATATCCGGCACGTTATCATCAATTTCAATTTTGAAAGCAAGGTCTTTTTCTAATATTTTCTGTTGAAAGATTTTCCCAATTTCTTCAAGAATAGCTGACACAGATATTGGTTCATAGTTAATTTCCATTTTACCCGCCTCTATTTTAGAAAGATCAAGTATATCGTTAATTAATGAAAGTAGGGTACGGCTACTCGAAAGTATCGCTTCTACTTTATTCTTATATACTTTATCGTGAACATGGTCAAGTAACACCTCGCTAAACCCCATTATTGCATTTAATGGGGTCCTTATCTCATGTGACATATTGGCCAAAAACTCACTTTTTGCCGTAGAAGCCATTTCAGCCCTCTCTTTGGCATCTTTTAGTTCTTCTTCATGTTTTATTATATCCGAAACATTTCTGATTAATACAGCTACCTCGTTTTCGTTTATTTTTTTTAACCGAGCTTCATAGTTGTTTAGGTTCTCATCACTGCTTGTTTGAAAATCAATTATATACCCACCTTGTTCAATACATTTTTTTATTCCAAACATGAGTTTACCGGCATTCAATTTGGAAAATATTGATTTTATACCCTGCCCTTTAAAATTGTTGGTTGAAAGGTTAAAATTATCAAAGTTTATATAGTTATGGTCTAATATTATCCCATTACTGTCAAGTTGAAGGATTAAATCCGGTATTGAATTAATAAGCGCCCTCTTAGTAGCTTCTTTTTGTTTTAAAGATTTTTGATAAGATATTCGCTCATAAGCTGTAGAGACAATATTTGCTGCATTTTTCAATACCCCGATCTCATCTTCGGGAAGTTTTACATCTTTTTGATTATACTGTATTATCAATAATCCAAATGGTTCAACTGAAACGAAAGATGGAAAAACGCAGGCGCAAATGTTCGTATTATTATCAAATATATTATAATTGAAAACATCATTACAGTCAATAAAACTGTATCCGTTGGTTTTAATTTCACGAAAAAGTATATCAAGTTCATTTGTTTGTAATGCTGCCCTCTTTTGTTCATTAGATAAAACGGAAAATTGTTGAAAACCATTTTCATTATCATTAACAACAAAATAAACTTCATTAGCTCCTGTAAATTTTAGAATACGGTTGAGTATTTTTTGAATGTTTGTGTCAAATTCGTCCAACATATTAAATTGTTGTGAAATATCTGACAAAAACTCCTGCTGTTCATAGCTCTTAATAACACTCATTTCCTGTTTCTTACGGTGAGATATATCAATCATCACCCCCCGGACCCCAGTTACCTTATCATTCTTTTTTATGATATCAACATGAACAATTACGGGAATTTTTTCACCATTCTTTTTTAAAACAGTATATTCTGCTGTGTGTATATTTATTCCTTTAAGGCGCTGGTTAAAATTATCCCTGGCCCTTTTTTTATCATTGTTATCGAATAACCTGAATATATTGAACCCTTTATTGAGGTCATCCGCTGTATAACCAAGTGTATCGAAAGCTTTTTTATTTGCATATAACACTTTACCCTCGATATTTGCTTCACAAACCATTTCTGGAAGAAAATCGATAAACTGACGATATTTTTTTTCATTTTTTATCAATTCAGCCTCAATTTCTTTGTAAGATGTGATTTCATCAAACACCAAAACATTGCAACCCAGATTATTAACCAATACACTTTGACCTGAAGCAGCGAAGTAATGTTTTCTATTATGAGTAGTGGTATTAACAATTTCAAAATTATTTACTTTTTTGTCTTTTTTCAGTTTTGAGAAAAAATCCCTCCATAAAAGAGTATTCCCAATAAAATCGAGTTCGGTAAAGCTTTTTCCTATCACCGCATCCTTTGAACATTTAAAAAAAGTAATAAAAGCATTATTAACTTCAATAATTCGATTTTCTTGCACTGTGGTAATTATAGCAATATTGGGGTTTAATTGAAAAGCCGTATTGAAAGTTTTTTCGTTTTTTAGAATATCAACGTAATCCTTACTAATACAAAATATAGCCGGGTTACCACACCATTCTCCTTTAAAAATATCAGATTCAACCGGAATATAATTTTTAAACTTTGTAATTAAGGGAATAGAACATGTAATGCCTGGTTTTTTATCCAGTTGATCAAAC
>JBNLCS010000809.1:0-5505 GCA_050303935.1 Bacteroidales bacterium | reverse complement strand
AAACCAATATTTACACCCAAATTAAGTTGATGTGTGCCTGAATAATAATTTACAATCTCACCCATATTGGCTTCAAAACCATACGCCGCATAAATGTTACGTATAATTTTAATTCCCACTTGAAAATTCATGGCCCTATAAGATCTGTATGAAGTTGAAATCCAATAAAAATCAAAAATGTACATTTTAAAATGTATATCGTAATTAATTGTTTCATAATCTTCTAAACTTACATATGCGGATGTTTCTATATTAAAAACACCCATATCGCGAAATTTATATCCACCTATTAGGGAATAATCATTTTTTGATTTAGCCGATCCATTAAAACGGTTATTTACATTAATAACCTGGTTAACAGAAGCTCCAATTAAGTATTTGTGATTGTGATAAACCACTCCAAAAGAAGTATTGGGAAAATAAAATATTTCGGTATTATAAGAAATAGAAGGATCACCAGTTTGATACGGATCAAACTCTCTTTGATCAAGCAGGTGCTGGATAAACGAACCTGAAAGGCCCAATGACAGGCGTGAAAACCGAAATGGAACATGGTATGCATAGGACAGGTAAATGCCTTGATACGATAATGGCCCGTTATGATCATTAAACACACATGCCCCCACTCCAATCCTGTTTTTTGTTTTTATATTAGATTTATTTAAGAACATTTTCGGATTGTAAAAATCATGGTTCCCAATCCTGTTTGTAATGCTCAATAACTGTATACCCGGGGCATCTTGCACATTTTGCCACTGTCTCTTATATGAAGCGTTTATTACCCTGTAATTTTCCATGCCGGTTGCTGCAGGGTTTATAATAAATGGATTTAAATAATATTCATTACGAAAAAGGGGTTCCTGTCCGAGTGTGACGGTCAGGTTAAAGATTGATAATAGTAGTAAATACCCTCTTTTCATTTTAAAAAAGATTGTTTACACAATTAAATGACTACACTAGTAAAACACTAACATTCAGTAACTTCATTTATTATCACGTTTACTTATTAAATAAAATAATATGTGAAAAATAACTATTTTATCAGGACTTTGCAATACCTTTCATTCAATTTCTTTCCATCTCAAATTTTAAAACCTTATTACAATGTCGAAAATAGAGTGTAACTGAAATTAAATATAATAGATTTAACCCACATTATTGGCTTTGCCGAGCTTCGGTTCATGCAATTCATTTCATTTTTGCATGAATGAGCGATGGGATGTGGGTTGCAATGCGGGAACCGAATAGCCGAATTGCTATGGGCTCACGCAAGTAAATCCCGATTTAGAGATACCCAAATTTGGGAAATGTAATGAACCCAAGTTTGAGGTATATCTTAATTGTCAGAAAAATTAGTAAATTTTTCGGGTTAATTAATGGAGTGTTTTCAAACTATTGTTAAATAACTATCAAAAAAAGATTAATAGATAAAAAATTCGTAATATTGAATACAAAATGGCACTTTTTACGATAAAAAACAACAAAGGAGTTCATTGAGAACGTCTCCCTATTTTCAGGAGTAAGAAGCCCGCTATAGATACGCAGATTATCAGGAGTGTAATAAAAAATATTGATTGATAGGGAACAATATCTTCTACAAAAAGAAATGATAAAAAAAAATGAAGCACTTAATGTACTGTTAACCAGATGAAAGATATAATTGATATTGCCATTTCAATAATCAGTGTTATTGGAGGAATCATTTTAACATTGGTGGGGTTTGAAATTATAAAACCAAAAGCAGATATTAGAAATGGTGAGAAAAAACTTGCAGAATGGCGTAAGAGTTTTGGTATATTCTTCAAATACGGGGGCATCCTAATCACTTTCATTGGGATTTTTGCACTTATTGCTCCTGAATCAATGAAAGTTACGGATCAATGGACAGATGAAAGGAAGAACAAATTAAAAGAAACACTTTTAGATGCCCCACCTTTTATTGGTACTTTTCAAAATGATTCGCTGAACATGTTAATAGAATGCTTTGTTGAGAAGTATACACAAAAATATAGCCCTGAGGGAGCAGAAAATCATAAAAAATTAGAAAAAAACGAATATTTTAATGTAATCCGTCCTTTATTTGAAAAATGTATTGAAAATTTAAGGTCCAGTGATACAAAACAAACAGAATAATAAAAAACCATTTTACTTTTTTACGAGATATTCTATGAATACCTATATGTTTTCTATTTCTTAATCTGACCCGGCCAATTGCTTTTTCATTTTCTCCAATATGGGTTGTTCAAGTTTTATATCCCTGTATTCATCAGGAGACATAATTGGTATTCCATATACGATAGGATACGTGCGCTCACATTTTGAACATTGCAGTAATCCTTCCAGTATATCATCATGTTCCCGGGTCGCCACGCGTAAGGTTAAATTATTTTTATCAAACGGGCAACATAGTTTATCAATCGTTGTTGTTCTCATTTATTTTATTAATTATTTGCCTAAATTTTTTTGATGTTGCAATTATATTTTCAGCATTCATAATACCTGAAATCAATGCAATTCCATTGTGTTTTAACTCAGAAAGCGAAGATATATTTGAGGTATTAATACCACCGGCCAAAAAAATTGGCAGATTGGTTATCTCTCGGGCCATTTTAATGGTCTCCTTTGTGACAATGTCACAGGAATCTGTTGACGAAGAAGGGAACATAGAACAAAAAGAAATATAATCCAGTTGTTTCCTGTGGGCCCATTCTACAATTGAAAGATCATTGGAACAAGTTATCCCAACAATGTATTGATCCCTGTTTTTTGCATACCAATTATTAAATTCCTCAGGTTTTGTATCAAAATGCACTCCAGCAGCTTTTGTTCTCTTTAATAATTTCGTGTCATTATTAATTACCACAGGCACACTAAATTTATCAGCTTTATTACAAATATAATCTACAATTTTTTCTTTATGCATATTGGTTTGGAAGTGGTCCCATATCTGTATAATATCAACACCCCCTTCAAGTGCCTGATTTATTTTATCCAACAAAACATTAAGTTGAAACGAACATGGATCAACTACAAGATATAGCCCACCATTTATTTTTTTACCATTTTGCATTATTTCCATCCCCTTTTAAGTGAGTCAAAATAAGCGTCCCAATACGGATCGTGGTCAGTATAATTTAAAGGTAGTACCTGATTTCCCTCAAGCATCTTATATCCGGCTGATTTATCAACTATTTCCCCAATTTGAACACAGTTGATATTTTCTTTTTTCAATGTTTCAATAACTATATCTACATATTTTTTATTTACAGAAACCAACATCGCCCCTGCCCCTATTATTCTGGTGTAATCCAGCGAAAACAATTCACATACCCGTTGTTGCGCAAGACTTACCGGTAGTTTATCTTTAATAAGAAGCGCTCCCTTTCCCGATGCCAATGCCATTTCCAAGACACCTCCAACAACCCCACTTTCGGTCACATCGTGCATTGCACTTATACCTTTGTTGTTTAAACCCAAATTTGAAATGATGCACGCCTCACGAAGGGATGATGTTTGATAAAATAGTTTGCTTACTTCATTAAAAACATCACTACCAAGTTTATTTTTAACTGTTTCAGGAAACCCTAATGTTAATAAGGCTGTTGAAACAAGCGCACATTGTTTGGTCAACAATATTGCATCACCTAACTTAGCATTCTTACTAACAAGTATCTCATTTTTTTTGCCCACGGACATCATGGTACCACCACCGGCAATGGTTGATTCCTGACCGTGTATTCTACAAGTATGCCCTCCTGTAATGGATACTTTTATATCCGAGCAAAATTGATGTACATATTTCCAGTATTCATCCAATGCACTGTCATTTAATGAAGGGGGAAGGTTTAATACCAACTGGGCGTATTGCGGTGCCAAACCCGAAGTGGCTATGTCATTAGCCATTAAATGGACCGACAACCAAGCCGATTCTTTTAATCCCAGAGAAGGAATTAATGATAATGGGTCACTGGTAGTCACCATGGCCATTTCGCCAGGCAAATCAATTACTGATACATCAACACCAAATTCAGGACCCGTGGAAACCTCTGGCCGTAAAAAACCGCAATTTTGCAGGATCGTATTTTCAAATCCTCTTTTATTTATTTTTCCCAGTTTATTCATTGCCAAAATTTTTTAAAAAAACTATCTGATATGGAGTGGGTTTGTTTTAGGATATTTTACGTCTAAAAATTTTATGTAAAGAGCAAAGAAGTCACCCCAAGGCACTTTCCACTGTTGTTTTGGAAACCATTTGGGCAACCCCGTGCAATTCCATTCTAGTGAGAACTCCCTATCAGCAAGTGCTTTATTCACAAGCTTTATAAGGGATTCAGGTGTATAAAATTTGGCTGTAACATAAAAATTATTCCTGCCAAAGGCTTGTTGCACCCTTCTCCTAATAAACTTATTCGTATTTTTATTCATCATCCCCATCATGATACCATATCGGGCAACACGGGATGCTTCCCTCAGTACTTTTACCGGGTCTTTATAATATTCAAACGTGGTAACAAAAGCCACTGAATCAAAACTGTTTTCTTTAAAAGGCATGTAATGCGAATCAGCCATAACCAAATCACCTTCAAATAATTGAACAGCCTGTGCCAACATGAAGGGAGAGATATCACCACCGGTAGCTTCAATTCCAATATCTTGCCACCAACGAGTAAAACGGGTCGTACCACAACCAAATTCAAGTAAAGTTTTTATCCTGTTATCCGTGGATATAAGTTCTTCCATGGTCTTTTTTTGCCATTTTTCAGCCCTTCGGTATTTTCCTTCATAATAATCCTCATAAGTATCGGTATATTTCCGGTTAAAAAACCATTCGTCCCTCCCAAGCCAGTTTTCCAGTTTTTTTGATACTTCCCCAAAATTTTTTTTCTCAATATTCATAACTGATCTGTATTTTATGAATTTAATGTACAGAAATGGGGGTTATTTGAAAATTTGGATTATTTTCCCTACGCTGGCATTACCCAGATCAGGTGAAAGGGTATAATCTCAGCCTAAATACTTTCAGGCACCCCATTTCTGAAACAGGCTTCAAAATTAATTATTTATTGAAGAACAGAAAATGAAAAAGAAGGTAAAAATTCATTCATTGATTAAGTTACCAATAGGTTGTTATATATTTCACGTTGAAAACAACAATGTGAACAAAAATTTTGTTACATATTAATTAACTAACCTTTTTTATGAATAGAAGTTTTCTAAAAAGTTTTTGTGAACCTTTGTGCCTTCTTTGTGGTGCTTCGCGTATTAATTATAAGTAGCTGTTACGCAGAGGTTCACAAAGAAGACACAAGTTACGCAGAGTAATTTTTACCTAAATTCATACTACAATTTAACTTTTTAGACAACTTCTTCTTTTTAAAATCTGTAACCCAAGGTCAACTCATTTCTTAAACTAAGCCATAAAGGCGGCATTAGCTCATGATATTTGCGATCATATTCATCTGCCCAATAATCTTCTTTAATTATATACGTAAAAGGTGAGGATAA
>JBNLCS010000808.1:0-6025 GCA_050303935.1 Bacteroidales bacterium | reverse complement strand
TTTTAGTTTATGATAAACCAATTGCTGATTTTGAGCTTGTTGCAGAAGAAGTGTTTATTCCGGAACAGGAAGCTGTATTTATAAACAAATCAATGCATGACGCTTCATATTTGTGGGATTTTGGTGATGGGGAAAGTTCTGAAGAAAAAGATCCATATCATACATACGAAAATGAAGGTGTTTATGATGTTTCCCTGGTAACATGGTCAGATAAAGATTGTTCTGATACCATCGTTGTACCCGGAGCTGTTATTGTAACGCAAAGTGGGGGCATACAATTCCCGAATGCTTTTACCCCATCTCTGTCCGGGCCGGTTGGAGGTTCATATAATCAGGGCGATTACGAAAATGACGTATTTCATCCTTTTGGTGAAGGTATTGATAATTACCGGTTAGAAATATTTAATAAATGGGGTATTCTTCTTTTCGAATCAAATGAAATTGAAATAGGATGGGATGGTTATTACAAAGGGGACCTTGTTGAAGAGGGGGTTTATGTATGGAAGGTTTCCGGTATTTATAACAACGGTAAAGAATTTAAAAAAGTAGGTACCGTGATGGTTTTACATTAAACAATTGAAGATGAAAAAATTTAAATATATAGTATACTTGTTAATTGTAGGACAATTCATTGGTGCGCAAGATACACATTTTTCACAGTTCTTTTCGTCACCCCTGTATCTTAGTCCTTCTTTAGCAGGTGCCACAGATGGTACCCGTTTAATTGCCAACTATCGAAACCAATGGCCTTCAATTCCCAATTCTTACCTAAACTATGCATTTTCTGCTGATCATTTTCTTAAAAATTATAACAGTGGAATTGGATTGCAGGTATTGAACAACTCAGAGGGAGGGGTATTGAATTCAACCAGTGTAGGGGCAGCTTATACGTATTTTATAAAACTTAACAATTTTTGGAAATTAAACCCGGGTTTACGGTTTTCATATTTCAACAGCAGCCTGAACTGGCAGGCACTGGAATTTGGAGATCAACTTTATAGAAATTCATCCACATCCGTAGAGATAACAAGAAACGAACATGTAAATTATTATGATTTTGCAGGTTCATTGCTCCTATATTCAGAAAATGTTTGGATTGGATTTACAGCAGATCATTTGCTGGACATTAATAAACAATTTGTTACAGAACCTACTTACCCCCCACTGAAATTGTCTTTTTACGGTGGTGTAAAATTGAAACAAATGAGTAAAAGTTTTGCAAGTCCTGACAGGTCATATTCAATAGCATTTATCTTAAAAAATCATGAATTAACCACTCAATTAGATGTTGGAGCTTATTATGAGAGAGAACAGTTGCGTTTTGGTTTATGGTTCAGGGGGGCTAAGGATTACCTTTCAAACACTGGATTAAATGCTATCGTAATTTTAACAGGATATACCTATAATCAGTTTAAATTAAATTATAGCTATGATATTTCAACTTCCCGCTTGATGACACTCACTGGGGGTGCCCATGAGGTTTCTTTGTTGTATCAAATAAAATGGAACAGTTATAATAAAAAAATAAAAAGAAAATCTATACCTTGCCCCGAGTTTTAATTTTAAAAAATTAGCTCTATATTCAGCCGCGTTAAATAAATTCTTTTTATGTCTGTTACTACAAACCGAAAGATACCTGCATTTTGGGTATTGATGGTCATACCTGCGTATTTGGCTATTTTGATGTTACTTTGGAAAAAAGTAGTAGGTTGTTCTTTCATGTGGCGATACGACCCGGCATATGCCTATCTTTTTAATGGCTTAAATATTGCAAATAGTAATCTGGAATTGGGACATACTGACCATCCAGGAACACCCTTACAATTATTAATAGCCCTTGTTATACGGATAGTTTATCTGTTTAAAGGTGAAGGGGAAATGACTTCGCATGTGTTACATAATACAGAGCTATATCTTGGTGTTGTTGGTAATGTGATTCTTTTTATAAATATTGTTCTTGTATTTATGACTGGTTGGTTTTTATATAGATATACAAAGAATATTTATGCCGCTTTTGTTTTTCAACTGATTCCTTTATTTTCAAATGTTTTGCTTGCATATTTTTCAGTGGTAATGACGGAATCTTTTTATTTTATTCCACTTGTAATCTTTTTTTTATTCCTTATAATCTATACAATTTGTGAAATAAAAAACACATATGTATTTGTTCTTGTTTTTGGAATAATGGCAGGAACTGCATTGGCAACAAAGATTTCTGTTGCCCCTTTGTTGATTGTCCCTATATTTACATTACGGACCTTCAGGCAAAAAGCTTTTTATTTAGTTTTAATACCACTTACATTTATTTGTTGTACCATACCAATTTTAGAACAGTATGGAAAAATGTTAACATGGTTTAAAAATTTATTTATCCATTCGGGAGTATATGGCAAAGGACAAGCTAACATTATTGATACACAGGAATCTTTAAAAAATCTAAAGGCAATCTTTTCAACAGACATTTTATTTACAATTCCAGTAATAATTTTAATAGCAGGAACAATTTATACATTGTTTAACAAAAGGCTACAGGTAAAACCTATTTATAAAAGGACACTTTTAGGAATTACGTTAGCTCTCTTTTTACAGATAATGTTGGTTGCAAAACATTATGCTTTTCGTTATTTAATACCGGCACAAATGGCTTTAGTACCCGGTTTTATTTTGTTGGCTTATTCATTCGGCAAAACTATCCGTGAGAATCTACTGAGATTTAAAACCATAGTTATTTTCTTATTCACGATGTTTCTTTGTATTTTGACTTTTGTCCGTTTTGATTTTCCAGAAAACTTTGTTGATGAAGCCGAAAAAACAAGGGTTTATATTGTTGAAAATATAAACAAAAAACCTGTTATAATTGAGAAGGCAGACTTAAAGGCTGTTCCGTTTATTGAAGTCGCCAACTATTTCGGATCGGTATATTCAGGAGGTAGCAGGAATGAATATTTTTCAAAATTCCAAAATGATTACCCTGTGAGTCTTTTTTATGCAGGAGAAAATGAACGTCTATATACCTGGACTGGAAATGTTAATGAAACATATTTAGCTTGTAATTTCGACAGTATTTATTATTATTTCAATGAGTACAGCCCGGTATATGGTAAATTTATTGAGAATGAATTGGTGAAAGAGGCTAAATTATTGTATAAAAATGAGGCTACCGGGGATGTATTATATAATTTGTATTTTGATACTTCATATTTGAGCCTTTTCGATGTTTCAAAAATTGTATGCAACATGGAAAATGTTGATTCAATGAATAATGTATTTCTTAGTAATGTAGACGGATTTAATTTTACAGGTGCTAAACTTCGAACGAACGAAATACCTTATCAAGGTAATTTTTCATGTTTGCTTGATAATGCTACGTATGGTTCGCGTATTGATTTAAAAGTAAATAAAGGTGACCAGGTTAGTGCAGGTATATTTAAATATCCCGAAAAAGCAAATGTTGTTTTAACAGCAAGTTATCCGAAGCCTGGTGTATTTTATCAGGGAAATGTTTTGTATTCAAAGGTTCAAGGAAGTAACTGGAAACATATAGGTTTAAATTTTTCGATACCGGAATCTTTGAATGACTCCACCATACGCATATTGTTCTATAGACCCGGTAACCAAAAGGTTTATGTTGACAATTTTGAAATAACCTATTTCAAAAGAAAAACCAAATAAAAAAAGGGGCGGTTAACCCCTTTTACCTTACCATTTTCAATTACCGCTAACTAAACACCTGTATAAACCTAACTTCTAACTAACAATTAAATTGGTAAGTTTTTGTGCCTTTCAGATAAGGCACATGTTGCTAATAAGATTTAACTTAAAAAAAATTACATAAATAATTTTGCTGACAAGACTTTTCAGGAATGAATTACCCTTAAAAAAAATGAAAAAAATTATAAATCATGATTAAGCAGTAGAAGTAAGGTTGTCAAAAACGTTCGTTTTTTTTTGACGTATTTTTGGGTTTTTACCAACTTTTAAAGCTTTGTGTTTCTTGTTATATAGACGATGCATAAAATCATCGGTAATTTCTTCTCTATTGCTGCACAGTAGAAAATCTTATTGTGTAATCTGGGATAAAATTTGTTAATCCCTGAATCTTTTTGTAATCTCATGATATTCATCAATTCTTCTGTCCCTGAAAAAAGGCCAGATTTGGCGTACTTTCTCTATTTTTTTCATATCCAGATCAACTATAAGGTTCATTTCGTCATGATGTGGGGCTTCAGCCAATATTTCTCCTTGTGGCCCTGCTATAAAAGAATTTCCCCAAAACTCAATGCCACCAGTTGCACCTGTCCAATCTTCCTCAAAACCGGTACGGTTTGTCGCAATAACATATAAGCCATTGGCTATTGCATGTGCCTGTTGTGATATTTTCCACGCATTTAGTTGTCTTTTCTTTTCTTCATTCGTGTCGGTAGTCTCCCAACCTATGGCTGTCGGATAAATTAGGATATCGGCACCTGCCAGTGCCATTAGTCTGGCTGCCTCTGGATACCACTGGTCCCAGCATATTAAAACCCCTAGTTTACCAAGTGATGTTTTTATCGGCTCAAATCCAAGGTCCCCCGGAGTGAAATAAAATTTTTCATAATATGCAGGATCATCCGGTATATGCATTTTTCTGTATTTTCCGGCAATGTCCCCATTGCTTTCAAAAACAACTACTGTGTTATGATAAATACCAGGTGCTCTTTTTTCAAACAACGAAGTTACCAGTACAACCCTGTTTTTTTTAGCTACGAAAGAAAATATTTCTGTATCTTCACCAGGGATAGGGCAGGCCTGTTTGAACATTTCTGTATCTTCAGCCTGGCAAAAATATGAACTGCAATGCAGTTCTTGCAATACCACCAATTCAGACCCTTTTTTGGCACAATCATTTATTAACTCAATGCTGTGGTCAATATTTTGCTGTTTGTCAATGGTACATTTTTGTTGTACAAGACCTACTTTAATATTGTTCATTCGTTTTATAATTAATATTAACTTATTTAACTTCGTTGAGCTTGCAAGCCCGTTTCATATTTGGTCATCCCTTTTTCGTGGGCGGTTATATTTAATGTTTAAATCCCTTTATAAAGGTTCATTTGCATGTTAGTATTTCTTTGTTCAATTCAACACCTGTTGGGTACTGCATGGTCAAACAATGCAGTGAGCCGTGTTGTTCAATAACAGGCCTGCAATTGATACCTATTACTTCCCTGGTTGGAAAATTTTTTTTTAAAATCCCAAGTGCATCTTTATCCTGATCAACATTATATAATGGTAATAAAACAGCATCATTGATTATTGTAAAGTTAGCATATGTGGCAGGAAGCCTCATTCCGTCTTTGTTATAACAGGCATCCGGCATGGGCAGTTCAACAAGATTGTATGGTTTGCCCCTTTCAGTTCTAAATTGTTTTACCTGATCTTTCATTTTTGAAAGGTTTTCATAATGTTCATCTTTTTTATTACAACATGCTGTAAAAATAATTGTTTCAGGGTTTATAAAACGTGCAAGTGTATCAATATGGGAATCAGTGTCATCCCCGGTTAAAGCACCGTGGTCCAGCCATAAAATCTTTTTTGTACCAAAATTTTCTGTTAGATGGGATTCTATTTGTTGTTTAGAAAATCCGGGGTTTCGATTTGGTGATAGCAAGCAATGGGAAGTAGTTAATATTGTTCCCGATCCATTACTTTCTAAAGCCCCCCCTTCGAGAACAAAATCAATTTTACGGTAATTGCAGTTTAAGAAAATATTTTTAGCCCAGAGATTGGAGGTAATTTTGTTATCGAGAGATGGATCAAACTTATTACCCCATCCGTTGAAGGTGTAGTCCAGTATAATAGGTAGATTATTTTCAAAAATAGTAATGCCGCCATGGTCCCTTGCCCATGTGTCGTTTGACGCACAACTAGTGTAATAAATACGGTTGTTTGAGTTAAAAAATGAACGAACCCTGGTTATGTTATCACTTACAACCAAGATATCCTGGTACCGCGAAGCTTGTTCAATAATATCAATAAAACAATT
>JBNLCS010000807.1:0-9774 GCA_050303935.1 Bacteroidales bacterium | reverse complement strand
CCTGCCATATTTTTTTGATTGAAAGGCTTTTCCACTATACTCATTAAGCAGGACACCCATTATCAGAAATTGTAAAAAATATTCACTATAGTCCAATAGTTGTTGCTTTTTACTATGCGAGTGGAGGTATGATATGTATTTATCTATTTCGAATGAAACGTCAAAATCCCTGCTATTTAAAAGATAATCGGTAAATCCGGATAGCTCCCTGTAAAAAATATCACTGTTATGGTGAATGCCGTTTAAACTGTAAGGTGAGGTATTCATAAATATTTTTTAATAAAATTAGGTTACAACAAATTAAATGCCATCAACAAATCGGTAAACAAAGAAAATAATCGGTAAAAATTTTTGAATTAACTTTGCAGTATGACGGACACTTGTATTAAAAAGTTACAACGGTTAAATAAACGTAAAGGATATTGGGCTACAAAGAACTACATATAAAAATAAAACCAGACTTTTCTGAACAACAACTGAAACGAGAAATTGAAAGAAAAATAAAAATAAAACAATTCAGTTTTCAGATTATCAGTAAAAGTTTAGATGCCAGAAATAAAAGAAACATAATATGGTTATTAAAAATCGGCGTGTTATCACCTCATTTTAAAGAAAATATTGTTGATGTGCGTCCTACCTTAAAACCATTATATAAAAAAAACAATAAAAAAGTTATTATTATTGGAAGTGGCCCGGCAGGTTTTTTTTGTGCCTACTTTCTTCAATTGTCTGGATACAACACAATGATTATAGAAAAGGGAAGTGAAGTAAGTAAACGTGCTCAAAAAATCAGGAAATTCGAAAAAACAGGAAAGTTTGATCCCTTGGGAAATTATGCTTTTGGGGAAGGCGGAGCCGGAACATTTTCTGATGGGAAACTTACATCACGGTCAAAACATATTTCAAAAGAAAGAAATTTTATCATTGATCATTACAAAGCAGCCGGAGCCCCGGAAGAAATTACGTACCTTAACCATCCCCATATTGGAACGGATAACTTACGGATTGTTGTGAAGAATCTACGGGAAGAATATAAAAGAAACGGAGGGATTATTGTGTTCGAAACCAATTTCACTGGATTTACTAGTCAAACTGGTAAGGTTAAAGGTGTTGATTCTGACAAAGGAGAGTGGGAAACAGATTACCTGGTAGTTGCCCCGGGCCATTCGTCTTATGAAACGTATAAACTTCTTATTAAAAATGGGGTAACGTTTAGAACAAAGAATTTTGCCCTGGGAAGCCGGGTTGAGCACAGGCAGGAAATAATTAATACAGCCCAATGGGGTTTGCCTAAGATAAACGGGGTAAAGGCTGCAGAATACAGGTTGACATCAAAAGGGGGCGGAAAGAACCCTGTTTATAGTTTTTGTATGTGTCCTGGTGGTATTGTGGTGCCTGCTACTCCATATAAACATACGAACATTGTAAATGGCATGAGCTACTATGCCCGAAACGGTAAATTTGCTAATGCAGCATGCGTAGTTTCAGTACATCCTGATGATTTATTCGGAGAACATACAGAAGCTATTGAGGCACTTCAAAAACTGGAAGAGATGGAACAAAAGTTTTTCGAATTAGTAAACGGGTACCAGGCCCCTTTCTGTTCGATAAAGGACTTTTTAAAAGGTAAAGAAAGTACTTCTAATGCTGAGTCAAGCTACCCTTTGGGGATAAAAGCTTTTCCATTGTGGGAGGTTTTCCCGAAACGTATTATTAAAGCCATGAGGGAAGGCCTTACCGATTTTAACAACAAAATAATAGGCTATTCTACAGGAATTTTATTAGGACTGGAAAGCAAAACATCTTCACCGGTACAGGTAATAAAAAATGAAGATGATACTTGCGAAGGCTTTGATAATTTGTACATGGCCGGAGAAGGAAGTGGCTATGCAGGAGGGATTATATCAAGTGCGGCAGATGGCGTAAAAATTGCACAAAAAATTATCGAAAGGGATTAATATTGTGAAAAACACTAATTTTTGAACAGAGCGGAACATATTAATTATTCGTGTTCTAACAATTTTAGACTGGTTACAATCATATTCTTAAGTGGCTTGTTATGAATAGAATCGGGTGTCTCATTTCTAATTTTATAATAATGAAATAATATTTCAAGCTCATCATCCATTTCCTTAATATTTGCAAGCTTTCTAAAAACATTTCTTTCAATTCTATAACAGGCATTATATAAGTTATTTAAGGAATCTGCATTTACATATTTTTTTCCCTCTTCGTCAAGAAGAGAAATTCCTAAAGAAATTGATCTGCTGAATAAATTGGCCGCAACATTCAATGAATCAATTGATATTACCTTTGGTTTAACGTAATAACCTGTGACCTCATATTTTTTACCCACTTGAAGCCCTTTTATTTTCCTAAAATCAGTGTTTTTTGTAATATAAATCGACCATACGACACCTTCGTCTTCAATAAAATCATCTCTTTCAACCTGATCTGTTTTATTATTACTGTCTATTGGAGGCATACTCACATCATAATATCCTGTAATGGTGTCCTGAATAACACTTGAGAAATATTTTTCAAGAATTTTAATTTCTTTGATTTCAAACATGCGCTTATAAGCATCAATAACATGGGAAGAATTCGCATTGGCTTTTATATACTCTTCATACTTTATTAAATTATCTGCTTTCGCCACTTCATTCCACTCATCTTTTTGTTGAGAACAACCAAAAAGAACAATTATTAAAATTATCTGGATATAAAAATGTTTCATGTTGCATTTTTTTGGCATAAAAATAAAAAAAGGCCGCCTTATTAGCGACCTTTTCTATAGAGATAATTAACAACTCACTATTAACCTATCGTTTCACGATCATTTTAGTTTTTGCTATACCTTGCGATGTACTTAACTGGATATAATATAATCCATTTGAAACGTGAGTTGCATCCCAGGTAAGTTCATGTTTCCCGGCTTCCTTAGTTGTACTAACAAGCGTATTAACTTCACGTCCGGCCTGATCAAATATGGTTATCTTAATTTTAGTCGCTACCGGTAGACTATATTCAATAGTTGTGTAATTACTAAACGGATTAGGATAACTATTCATATCGATGAAATGGTTCGGCACAACAACGATGTTATTCGGCCCTGTTGAAGAAGTGTCTTCAATAATAATCATTTCACAAGCCTCGTTGCTCTCACTTGTCACTTGGTCTTCAACGGTTAAACAAACATTGTATTCACCCGGCAATTCATATTCATGAGTTGGTGAAATGTTTGTTTCATTGGTATTACCATCTCCAAAGTCCCAAGAATATTTAGCAGGTTTACCAGAGGAAACACCTACAAAGTCAACCGGATAACCACCTGTTTTAAAGTTGAGTGAATCCAGCTCGTAGCCAAATCCTGCTTTCAGTCCTGCACCGGTTTCTCCTACATTAACCATTTGCCAGGCACGGCTCTTACATCCTGTTGTGGTATCACCAGAAACCAGGCGTACTGTATAAAACCCAGCTTGAGCATACGTGTGTTCAGGGTTTTGATCTGTTGACACAGATTCGTCCCCAAACTTCCATATCCATTTGTTTGGTCCACCTATTGATTTATCCGTGAATGTTACAGTTCGTGAAGCGGAGTCAACGGTGTAAATAAAGTCAGCCAAACAATCTTCCCTTGCAGGAGGATCAACAGCTATAAACTTACAACGTGTGTTCTGAATTGCACTAGGAGTTTTCACTGTTAAACAAACATAGTAGTATCCACCATCGGCATAAGATACAGAAGTATCACTCTGAGTACTATGTGTGGCACCATCGCCAAACCACCAGTAGTATGACAAGTCATCACCTTTCGAATTATCGAAGAAGTCAACTTTTTTACCATCTATGTTATAGAAGAAATCGGCTTCACAATCAGATCCCCGCTGACCAATCAGTACAAGGTCTTCTGTATAGTCCATACAGTTGGAGGTTGGGTCATATGTATTCAAACCTACCGTAAAGTAACCGGGGGCCTTATATTTATGTACCGGATTTTCACTGGTTGAGATACCTCCGTCTCCAAATGTCCATAGCAACCTGGTTGAATTACCTAACACTTCACTTGTAAAGTATGCAGTATTGCTTGATGAATCTACATAAATAGAGAACCCTGCGCTACAATCAATCTGGCCTACCTGAACAGGTTCAACATAAAAGTCGGTACAGGTTCCTCCGGTAGTTCCTATTGTATGGGAAACTCTGTACAATCCACCACTTTTGTAATAATGCGAAACCTGGGCTCCCTTGGCTTGTGAACCATCACCAAATGTCCAGAAATATTTCTCAACATCACCTTTTGGATTACTTTTCAAGGTAATTTTGTTACTGTCAGCATCAACCACGTAGGTAAAGTTAGCTTTACAATCAAGGCTACCTACCTGTATAAAGTCGGCCACATAATCAGAACATCCTCCTGTTTCATCTCTTACAGATAAACTAACCAAATATAGACCTGCTTTATCATATGTTTTAACAGGGTTCTGCTTAGTGGATGTCGTTCCGTCACCAAAGCTCCAGAACCACTTACTTCCACTTCCGGTTGATTTATCACTGAAAATCACTTGACGTGTATCCGGATCAATAAATTTACCAAAATCTGCGTTTATTACACATTCTTTTTCACCAACCGGAACCAGTTTACATTCCTCTGCAGTGTTACCTGTTGTTTCATCGAATATGTACAGACAAACCATAAAGCTTCCGGCTTTTCCGTAATTATGAGAAGGTTCTTGTTCACCTTTCGTGTAGCTACCATCTCCAAATGTCCAGTACCAGTTCGTTGGGAAGCCTGTTGACCCATCGATAAACTTCACAGCACTTGACGAAGAATCGGGAATGTATGTAAAGTCAGCATCTAACGTTTCAATGGTGTCACTCACTGATTTCACGATTATGTCTTTACATTTTTCGGAGAAACAACCATTGGTAGCATTATATGTTGACAAACATACTGTGTAAATACCATCCTGATTATATGTATGTTTCACTGCCGAGTCTTTGGCAAATGATCCATCACCAAAGTCCCAGAACCAGGATGTAACATCATCATACGTTGCATCTTTAAAGGATACATTTCTTGTACCTTCTTCAGCAACATACGTAAATCTGGTGTTACAAGAAATGGCAGTTGAAGAAGTATCTTTAATGATAATCTCTTTACAAGCTTTTGATACACAACCGGCATCCACACCTTCTGATACAGTGAGGCATACTTCATATGAACCGTAATTGTTATATGTAATTACAGCATTGGTGTCAAATGAGATACTTCCATTACCAAAGTCCCATAACCATTTATTTACTGCTCCGAAAGAATTATCGAAGAAATCAACTTGTTTTGTTTGCTGATCGATGAAGTACGTAAAGTCAGCCCCACAATCATTTACCCCCACTTTTATTTCTTTACACACCTCAGACTGACAACCAGTTATAGTATCAAACACAAGATAACAAACCGTTTTAATACCTGATTTCTTATACGTAACTATTGGATTTGCACTAAAGCCAAAGGTTCCATTACCAAAATCCCAATACCGGCTTGTGAATTTTCCAAGAGCTTTATCAGAAAACTTAACGGTTAAACCATCAATAAAGAATTCGAATTCTGCAAAGCAATCCTGTACCTGGCCAACAGTGATCCGTTCACATACTTTTGATAAGCAGTCGGTTGTTTCATCATAGGTTGTCAGGCATACGTCATATACACCAGCTTTGGTATATTTATATTTGGGGTTTTGCAGTGTTGATAAATTACCATCACCAAAGTCCCATAACCATTCAGTAGCCGCGCCCAATGATTTGTTGGTAAATGTAACTGTCAATGTTGATGGATCAACAAAATAAGTAAACTTAGCCTGACAGTCAACCACACCAACTTTTATTATTTTACAAACCTGGTTACGACAATCGGAAATTGAATCATAAATGGATAAACAAACCTCATAATTACCTGACTTCGCGTAAGTATGTTTAGCAGCTTGTTTATTTGAAATAATACCATCACCAAAGTCCCAGTACCAATTCGTAATCTGGCCGAGTGACTGATCTGTAAATGTAACTGTTAAACTGTCAACAAAGAACCCAAATTCTGGGAAACAGAATGTAGAATCAATTTCCCCAACCTGGATTTCTTTAACTTTCTCAGCAAAACATGTTTGTGTACCATTTGCTATGGTAAGGAAAATTGTATACAACCCCGGCCCATTATACGTATGAGATGGGTTTTGCATATTACTACTGGTTCCATCGCCAAAGTCCCATGTCCAGCTTTCTGCACCTATTGACTTGTCAGTTAATGTTAATGTATTTGTACTACTTACGGTTGAGAAAACAAAATCAGCAAAACAATCGATGGTACCAATCCAAACATCCTGACATATTGTGTTTTGACATTGTGTAACAGAATCAATTACAGTTAAGCATACAGTATAAACACCTGATTGTGGATAAACATGCACCGGATCTTTTTTATTAGAGGAAGTTCCGTCTCCAAAGTCCCAATAAACATTAGTAATATTACCAAACGAGTTATTGATAAATTGAACCGTGTCGTTCCATACTTCGGGTATAAACCTGGCTTCAATTTCACAATTATTCAAACCACCGCGTACCCAAATATTATAACCATCAGTATTTTCACCACATCCGTTCCTTACAGTAACCCGTACAAAGAAATCGCCTCCGTTTTTAAATGCATGTTTAACAACCCTACCGGTTTTCATTGGCGAACCATCACCAAAGTTCCATTCAATCTCATAATTATCAACCTGAGGTCCCCAGTCATCATATCTGAATTCAACTGTATCTCCAACAAATGGATCCCATGGATTCATATTAAAATAAGCATGGGGCACATTTTGATCACCGATAACAACTGGTGAGTGTATGGTATCAACCCGGCTACACGAATTAGTTATTACTACGTAAGCATCGTATTCTCCAATTGCGGCATACGTATGCTGAACATGTGTTTCCATGGTATTTAATGTTGTACCATCACCAAAGTTCCACATGTATGAATTACCGCCTACTACACTAAATTCAACCGGGTCGCCCGGACAGCCTTCATAATATTTCATATAATCATCGTACCCATAATCGCGATAGTACATACCATTGGTAAGGGCAGTTGACCTATTTGTACATGGATCATACACAAGATTAAACAGAAGTGAATCCCCATAATATGCAAATGTATAAATTGCTGTATCTGTACACTCGGCAAACTGGTCTTTTGGGTAAAAATAAATTGTGTCACCGGTTATCATCTTATACCCATTCATAATATAGAAGTAATTACCTTGACCATCAGGGATTTCAGGCCCTGACGAAAGGTCATACTCACTTCCCATTTCATTTGTCCATAAATCGAAGAAATAAGCATTACCAGCACCATCTGGGGATTTAAACTGTCCGTCAGGTTGGTTACTTCTACACATTCCATCCCATTCCATGGCAGGATCAAGTATTACGCTTCCTCCCATCGCCCCAACATCTGTTATATTTCCTTCAGAAATAAGGAACGAATTTATTGGATTGCCCATTCCATCCGTGGGCATGCCAAAAACCTCAGGATCACTACCCGAATAGGCAGCATCACAATACCAGGCCACGGCTATACCAACTGAATGGAATTCAGTTATTTCAACCGGAACATACGCTGTAACAGTATCTCCTGTTACAATATTATTACTGATAAAGCTTACCATGCCTGTCGGCTCATCGTCATTTCCTTCAGGATCAAAGTCGCCGTACCAGAAATACACGAAGAAAGTATTTTCCATTCCTGGCATCCAGCTACTCCATTGTACCGGAATATCAAACTGGTGTGTATTTGGCCCAGGGGTACCCCAGTCCTGTATTCCCCCTCCTTTGCCCTCATCAGGGTCAGTGGTATTGGAAACATAGTAGAAAGGTATCTTTCCTCCATCCGTGCTTAAAATAATGTTATTTCTTACTGTATCGGTATTATTACATTGGTTGGTTACCGTGAATGTATATTCATAGGGACCAGTACCAGTATATACATGGGAAGCAAGGGTATTTATCTTTGGATCTTCGGGTGTAGTAATATTATTAAGCTCAGGGCTTCCGTCACCAAAATTAATGCTATACATGTATTTATTTCTTTCCGGATCACTTTCCATATCAAAGAAGTAAACCTTATCACCCGGGCAAACAGTTGCCGGAATATGCATCAATTTACTCATTGGCCTAATGGTTGGATCTACTAAGATGTAACGCGTTGCCATTGCTGTATCCTGGCAATTATTACGTGTTTTCAATACCACTGTTTTTAATCCCCCGGTAGGCCATGAATGTATGGGTGTCCTCAAATTCGAAGTACCATTACCAAAGAACCATTCATAGGTAACTTCACTGCCATCACCTTCATACGGTACAAATTTTAATGGTTCATTGGGGCAAATCCTTATTGTATCATAATAATCAAGATAATCATCATCTGCTGTCCGTACTTCAAAGTCTACATATCCTTCATTCCTGCTAAAATAAACATCAACATAATTGTATGAGGTGTCAGCATAGCCACAACCATTATAAGAAATAAGTTTAACTTCATAATTACCTTCTGCCGCATATGCATGGTACGGAGATGATACTGTAGAAGTAGCACCATCGCCAAAGTCCCATACATGGTTTCCGCTATTATATGGGTCAAATTTAAACGGTGTAAATGGACAAGGATTAGGCCCTTCGTACCACCAATTGAAACCTCCGAAAACCGGAATATCGTTACGTACTTCAACAAAAACTGTATCGGAACCAGTATTACCACAAGCATTCGTTACACTTGCAACAGCCCAATGAATACCGAGAGAATCGAATGCATAGGAAACCCTCGGGCCATTTAATATGGTGCCATCATCAAATTCCCAGGTAATATTTGGCATATTGCCTTCAACATTGAAAATGATTTCATCCAGAGGACAATATTCATTTCCTCTTTCTGTGAATGCACTTATCTGGGGAACCGCTGTATTGCTTACAATAATATCCTGATATATCGTATCAGGGGGACAACTATACGGAAACACAATCAAGGTAACCGTATACGTACCTTCCGCATTGTAAACATGATCAATATAGCTGTTATCATATATTATTGTTCCATCGCCCAGGTCCCATGTAAGGTTTTGGTAACCTTCGTTATACCACATACTTATATTTTCATTTGGACAAACCTGTCCGCCACTAGAAGTTTGGAAATATCCTGTGGAACCTTCTACATAAATATCAGTCCAATAACTTCCAAGAAAGTTACCAACAGAATCCAACGCTTCCAGTTCAACATTATGATAGCCACCTGGCAAAACAGTATCAGGCAAGATATATCCTTCGTACACATTGCCATTAACATGCCATATATAAGTTACTGCTCCCATATAATATGTCATGGAAGAATTATTGTAAAATGTAAATGTATCCCCCGCACAATTTCCCGTATTATCCCAGGAAAAGTTTACATACTCTCCACCAGAACAGTCAAATATATCCAGATATTTGTAATTATATCCAATTTCATTGTAACCCGTGTCGTAGGCATATAATTCAATGTCGTAGTACCCTTGATACAATACCGTGTCAGGAAGAATTGTATCAGTACTCACTAAATTATAATTGACATACCATTCAAAACTTACCGGACCACTATAATTGTTAAAAAAGCTGGTATTTTCAAAAGAAATATTGGCCGGCTGACAATTATCGGGTATGTTCATGAAAAAATCTACCCTGTCTATTGTACTACAA